>NZ_PEGG01000189.1 GCF_002737765.1 Caulobacter sp. B11
GCCAACTGGCGCGCGACGAGGGCGGCGGTGGCCGGCATCAGCTGCATCATGCCGCGCGCGCCCGGCGCCGATCGGGCCGTGGGGTCGAAATTGCTTTCCTGGCGTGAGATCGAATAGACAAACGCGGTTTCCGCCGCGCCGGGACCGGGCGTGAAGTGGTGGTCCAGCAGCGGATAGCCGCGCTCGGGCAGGATGAAGCCGCGTTGGGCGGCGGTGCGGACCGCGCGCATGGCGGTGTCCTGGTCGCCATAGCCCCGGGCCAGGTCGACCAGCAGGGCGGTTTCCTCGGCGTTGGGCAGCACGTCGTCGATATAGAGGGCGAACACCCGGAACTGATCGCGGGCCCCGATCTGGGCCATCATCCGCACGGCGCGGACCAGCTCGCGGCCCTCGAACCGGGTCCGATCGGCCTGGGTGACGATCGGGTCCTTGTCCAGCCGCAGCTCGGTCAGACCGGCCTTCTCGGCGGCCAGCTGGCCGTAGAAGGTGGTGATGTGGCGAGCGCCCTCGGAATAGAAGCTCTTGGCCCCGATCTGGTCGCCCTGGGCCTCGGCGGCGCGGCCCTGCCAGTACAGGGCTCGGCCGCGGGTGATCGGCGAGGCGCCGATCTCGGCGATGCGGGCGAAGTGGCGGGCGGCGTCGTCGGGCCGGTTGAGGCGCGAGAGGGCCAGCCAGCCGGCATAGAATTCGGCCTCGGCCGCGTCCGCGCCGCCGGGCAGGCCGTTATTGGCGGCGGCGGCGTAGGCACCGACGCTGTCGCCGTTCTTCAGGGCCGAGACCACCAGCTGCTTGCGTTCGCGCCAGATGGCGGCGGCGGCGTCGTCGGTGGGCGGGGCGGGGAAGCTGCGCACCATCTGCAGGGCCTGAACATCCAGGCCCCGGCGGCGCAGAAAGGCGGCGCGCTCGAACACCACCGCAGGCAGGGCCTGCTGGCTCGGCGACAAGCTGTCGAACAGGGACGTGGCGTTGCCGGCGTTGGAGCGGAAGGCGATCCGAACCCGCGCCGTGTCCTGCTGCTCGGGGGAGAGCAGGGCGACCATGTCGCGGGCGGCGGGCCCTTGCGGCCCGTACAGCAGGATGTCGGCCCGGCGGGCGTGGTCATCGGCGGTCAGCAGGGCCCCAAAGCGGGCGAGTATGGCCCGCTGTTGATCGGCCTCGAATACCTGGTCGCGCCAAAAACGGCGGATCAGGGTGCTGGCGTCCGCCTGGCGGCCCGCGGCCTGATAGGCCGAGGCCAGGGCCATGGCGCCGTCGGCGGTCTGGGGATCGCGGCCGCCGAACCAGGCGATCGTACGTTCGGCGTCGAGACCGGAGGTGGCCAGGGCCTTTTCGGTGCCCCCTCGCGGCGACCGGCGCGGGGCCAGCCGTTGAGGTCGCGCCGCGCGGCGTCCAGCTCGAAGAACGACATCGTTTCGGCATTGGCGTCGATCAGCGCCCACAGGGCGATCTTGCGGGCCACCGGGTCTTGCAGGCTGGCCAGGGCGGCGCGCACGGCGCCAGCGTCGCGGGCGTTGTTGAGGGCCGAGCGCAGATTGGCCGCGTCGGACTCCGCCACGCCGCCATAGAGGGCGGTCGGGGGCGTCGTCACCAGGCCGGGCAGGGGACGGGCGTTGCCGCTATAGGGCTGGGGCTGGGACGGCAGATCGGCGGCGTCCTGCGCGACCGCGACGCGAAGGCCAGCGCCAGGCCGACCCCGCCCAATAGTCCCCACTGCATCCCTGAAGCCAAAACGCGGTCTCCCTTACTTCTCGCCACACTGGATGTGTCCCGCGGCGCCTTTGAGGCCGCGCATCATCCGAATAAGACCTATAGACCGGTTCGCGAGGGATTGACCCCTCTCGAAAACGCAATTCAAAGCAGGTTCAACCTCGACGGACCAGTTGCGGGACGCCGGGGCGACAACATATTGTCCGCCTCCCACCTTAGGCCGCAATCGTCGCGGCGACTCCTCACGGCAAATTGCAAGTCATGGTCCATTCCCCGTTCAAGGGCGTCATTCCGGCCCTGGTCACTCCGTTCCGCGACGGCGCCGTCGACGAGACGGCTTTCGCCGCCCTGGTCGAGCGTCAGATCGCCGGCGGGGTTCATGGTGTCGTGCCGGTCGGCACCACCGGCGAAACCTCGACCCTCAGCCATGATGAGCACAAGCGGGTGGTCGAGCTGTGCGTGCAGGTGACGCGCGGGCGGGTGCCGGTGATCGCCGGGGCCGGCAGCAATTCGACCGCCGAGGCCATTGAACTGGCCGCCCACGCCAAGGCGGTCGGCGCAGACGCCGCCCTTATCGTGACGCCCTACTACAACCGACCGAGCCAGGAGGGTCTGTACCAGCACTACAAGGCCATCAACGACGCCGTTCAGCTGCCGGTGCTGGTCTATAACGTGCCGTCGCGGACCAGCACCGACATCCACAACGACACCCTGGTGCGCCTGTCCAAGCTGCCCAACATCGTCGGGATCAAGGACGCCACCGGCGACCTGACCCGGGTCAGCCAGCAGCGCCTGACCTGCGGCCCCGACTGGGTCATGCTGTCGGGCGACGATCCCACGGCCCTGGGCTATGTGGCCCATGGCGGCCACGGGGTGATCTCGGTCACCGCCAATGTCGCGCCGGACGCCTGTTCCAGCTTCATCAACGCCTGCCTTAAGGGCGAGGGCGAGACCGCGCTCTACTGGCAGGACCGCCTGCTGAACCTGCACAAGGTCCTGTTCCTCGACTCCTCGCCGGCCCCCACCAAGTTCGCCATGGCCCATCTGGGCCTGTGCAACGAGGATGTGCGCCTGCCGATCACGGCCTGCGCCGAGGCCGTGCGCCCCAAGGTGCTCGAGGCCATGCGCGAGGCGGGACTGGTCTGATGACCAAGCCCATCGCCGAGAACCGCCGCGCGCGGTACGACTATTTCATCGAGGAGACGATGGAGGCCGGCATCATGCTGACCGGCAGCGAGGTCAAGTCCCTGCGCCTGGGTCGGGCCAATATCGCCGAGTCCTACGCCTCGGTCGAAGGCAAGACGATCAAGCTGATCAATGCCGACATCCCGCCCTATGGCCACGCCAACCGTTTCAACCACGAGCCGCGCCGCCACCGCACCCTGCTGCTGCACCGCAAGCAGATCGACAAGCTGATCGGCGCCGTGCAGCGCGACGGCCGCACCCTGATCCCGCTCAAGCTCTACTGGAACGAAAAGGGCCTGGCCAAGCTCGAGATCGGCCTGGCCAAGGGCAAGAAGACCCACGACAAGCGCGAAACCGAAGCCGCCCGCGACTGGCAGCGCGACTGATGAAGGGCGACCGTCAGGACTGACGGGGGTCGATCTATTGATCCAGTTGGCTTTTTGTGTACACTAAAGGTGTACACAAGAGGTTCGCCATGGCTGACGACCCCACGCCTGTCGGTGTTCGCGCCCTTCGGGAAAATCTGAGCGACTATCTGCGCCAGGTTCGGTCGGGGGCCTCCTTCACCGTGATGTCACGTGGCGAGGCCGTCGCTGAATTGCGTGCGCCGGTCACCGGTCCCAAGGTTTCGCGTCAGCCGGGCTTGTTGAAGGGGCATATCGTGATGGCCGACGATTTCGATATCTGGCCTGATGACCTGCTCGATGCCTTCGAGGGCCGGGGCGCTTGAATCTCCTTCTCGACACCAATGTCTTGCTTTGGTGGCTGTCGGATTCCCCGCGCCTTAGCCGTGAGGCGCGGGCTTTGATCAGTGATCCCGATCATCAGGTTTTCGTCAGCGTGGTTTCATTGTGGGAGATCGCGATCAAGGTTCGGATCGGGAAACTGCAAGCCGATGTCGATGCGATTGACTCCGCGCTCGACACCTCGAACTTCCAGCGTCTCGGGATCGCGCCCGCGCACCTGACGGCGCTCGTTTCGCTGCCGAGCCATCATCGCGATCCCTTTGATCACCTGCTGATGGCGCAAGCGATCAGCGAGAGGGCCGTGTTCCTGACGTCGGATGACCAGGCGGCGCTCTATCCCGTTCAATGGCGCGCCTGCTGAATTGCAAGACCGTCGTGGCTCACAACGGGGACCCGCCGCGCTCCATCCCCGGTGACGCCGCCGCAAACCCCAACAAACTCAACGCCCTGAAACTTAATCGAGCGCGCCAATCAGACGCGTCCAGACCGCCGGCATACTTCTCGCCATCCCGTCGCGAGGGAGAGGGCTCTTGGATCCGGCCCGAGACGCGCGGCGGGTCGTGGTCGAGCGGGGCCGCCGGAGTCGCGGATGCGGGGCCGGACGGCTTGATCGGAGGGCGGGTGACGTAAACCCGCCTATCGGGAGGTCCGTCGGAGGACCCCCGCCCGCCCGAAGGTTCGCTCCGGGTCTCCGGGTCGATCGGGTTTGCAGCCTTCGCGGCTGGGTCCGGTCGCGAAGGATCAAGGCCTGGGTGGGGCAAAAGGCTGAACAAGGCCTGCGCGCCCCGGCCAGAGGGATAACGACCGCGCGGGGCGTCCTGCTTCGTCGAAACGGTACTTTTCATGCACAGCCTCCGGACGCGGTCCGGACGCCCCGCGCCTCTCCTGCCATCACCCGCGCCGCGATCCGGCGCGGCGGCGCCGCCGTGCGCGCGGGGGCCATTGACCCTCACCCTCGGAGACCCGCGATGACCGAAACGGACCCGTCCTGGCCTTCGGTCGCCAAGGCCGCGACGCGGCCCGCGGGGCTTGGCGCCGCGCTTCACCCGGCGTGGCGCGTCCTCAAGGGGCAAAGCCCCCTAGGCCTTCGTCGCCACCCAGATCACATGCCGCGCGCCGCGTCCCTTGTGGGCCCGCACCCCGACCTCCTCGACGGCGAAGCCCGAGCGTTTCAGGCGGTGGGTAAAGGCGCTGTCGCGGGTGGAGGACCAGACCTCCAGCACGCCGCCGGGGCTCAGGGCCTTGCGGGCGGCGGCCAGGCCGACATGGTCATAGAGGCTGTCATTGCCCTTGCGGCTGAGGCCGCCGGGGCCGTTGTCGACATCCAGCAGGATGGCGTCGAATTGCGCGTCGTCGGCCCGGATCAGGGCCCCGACATCGCCGGTGTGCAGGGAAACGCGCGGATCGTCGAGGCTGGCGCCCTGCAGGCCGGCCAAGGGTCCGCGCGCCCAGGCGATCACGGCCGGAACCAGCTCGGCGACGACGATGTCGGCGTCGGGCGCGAAGGCGGCGAGGGCGGCGCGCAGGGTGAAGCCCATGCCTAGGCCGCCGATCAGCACCCGCGCGCCCGGCCGCTGGCCGATCCGGGCGCAGGCCAGGGTGGCCATGGCCTCCTCGGAGCCGCTGAGCCGGCTGTTCATCAGCTCGATGGCGCCGGCCATGATCGAATATTCGCTTCCGCGCCGCATCAGGCGCAGGTCCAGGCCGTCGCCGGGGACGGTGGCGCTGTCGAGGTGTTCCCAGGGGATCATGAAGGCTTAGTCCCACAGCCGGCCGCGCCCGTCACCCCTCGATCACGACCGGGCGACCCAGCGCCTCTTGACGCTGGGGTCGCCCGGCGCGACCTTCTAACTCAACAACGATAACCTACTGGAGGATACCGCCATGGCCGATGGAGCCACGACGATCACCACGTCGCTCAAGGGCAAGGTCAGCGACGCCGAGTGGCAGGCCCGGGTCGAGCTCGCCGCCCTCTACCGCTTGGTCGCGGTGCACGGCTGGGACGACATGATCTTCACCCACATCTCGGCCCGGGTGCCCGGTCCCGAGCACCATTTCCTGATCAATCCCTACGGCATGTTCTTCGGCGAGATGACCGCCTCGTGCCTGGTCAAGGTCGATCTGGACGGCAATGTCATCGACAAGACCCCGTACTTCATCAATCCGGCGGGCTTCACGATCCACTCGGCCGTGCACGCGGCCCGCGAGGACGCCAAGTTCGTCATGCACCTGCATACCGACCAGGGCGTGGCGGTCTCGACCCACAAGGAAGGCCTGATGCCGCTGGCGCAGCAGGCGCTTATTGTCTTGCCACAACTCCCTATCACGATTATGAAGGGATTGCGCTCAAACCTGGACGAACGGGAACGCCTCGTGGCCGACCTTGGCGACAAGAAGCTGATGATGCTGCGCAACCACGGCACGATGTCGGTGGGGGGCTCGGCGGCTGAGTGCTGGATGGGCATGTTCTTTCCTTGAGCGGGCCTGCGCCCAGCAGGTCCAGGCC
>NZ_PEGG01000190.1 GCF_002737765.1 Caulobacter sp. B11
TTCGAACCGGGCGGAGCCCGGTTCGGGCTTCGTGTTCGAAAGCGGCATCGTTGGCGGCGCTGTGCGAAGGAATACATCCCCGGCGTTGAAAAGGGTCTGCTCTCGGTCCAAGGACAACGGCCTGCTGGCCGGCCTTCCCGCTGATCGACTTCAAGGCCACCCTGACGGACGCAAGTACCACGACGTCGACTCCAGCGTGCTGGCGTTTGAAACGCGTCGCGCGCCGCCTTCAAGGAGCTGCGTGAAAAGGGCGCTCCCAAGCTGCTCGAGCCGATCATGGCCGTCGAGGTCGTGACCCCGGAAGAGTATCTGGTTCGGTGATCGGCGACCTGAACAGCCGTCGCGGCATGATCCAGGTCAGGACATGCGCGGCAACGCCACGGTCGTGAACGCCTTCGTGCCGCTGGCCAACATGTTCGGCTACGTCAACACCCTGCGGGGCATGTCGCAAGGCCGCGCCCAGTTCACCATGCAATACGATCACTACGAGCCGGTGCCGCAACACGTCGCCGACGAAGTGATCAAGAAGTACGCGTAGGTTTTTCCCTCCGGAAAAGCCTGCACCAAGCAAACAGAGAGGGCTCCGCCTGGGGCCCTCTCGATAAGACCCCAGATCTTCCCATTAATTGAAGGCCCCTCTGGGTCCTAAGGTAGAGAAAAATGGCCAAGGAAAAGTTCGAACGTAACAAGCCGCACTGCAACATCGGCACGATTGGTCACGTTGACCATGGCAAGACGACGTTGACGGCCGCGATCACGATCACGCTGGCCAAGCTCAGCGGCGGCAAGGCGATGAACTACGCCGACATCGACGCCGCGCCGGAAGAAAAGGCCCGCGGCATCACGATCAACACCGCGCACGTGGAATATGAGACGGCCAACCGTCACTACGCCCACGTCGACTGCCCCGGCCACGCCGACTATGTGAAGAACATGATCACCGGCGCGGCGCAGATGGACGGCGCGATCCTGGTGGTTTCGGCCGCCGACGGCCCGATGCCCCAGACCCGCGAGCACATCCTGCTGGCCCGTCAGGTCGGCGTTCCGGCCCTGGTCGTCTACATGAACAAGGTCGACCTGGTCGACGACGAAGAGCTGCTCGAGCTGGTCGAGATGGAAGTGCGCGAGCTGCTTTCGTCCTATGACTTCCCGGGCGACGACATCCCGATCACCAAGGGCTCGGCCAAGGTCGCCATCGACGGCGGCGATCCCAAGATCGGCGAACAGTCGATCCTGGCCCTGATGCAGACGGTTGACGACTACATCCCGCAGCCGGCCCGTCCGCTGGACCTGCCGTTCCTGATGCCGGTCGAAGACGTGTTCTCGATCTCGGGCCGCGGCACCGTGGTCACGGGTCGTATCGAAAAGGGTATCGTCAAGGTCGGCGAAGAAGTCGAAATCGTCGGCATCCGTCCGGTTCAGAAGACCACCTGCACCGGCGTCGAAATGTTCCGCAAGCTGCTGGACCAGGGTCAAGCCGGCGACAACGTCGGCGTGCTCCTGCGCGGCACCAAGCGCGAAGACGTCGAGCGCGGCCAGGTTCTCTGCAAGCCGGGCAGCATCACGCCGCACACCAAGTTCGTGGCTGAAGCCTATATCCTCAACAAGGAAGAAGGCGGCCGTCACACCCCGTTCTTCACCAACTATCGCCCGCAGTTCTACTTCCGCACGACGGACGTCACCGGGATCATCAAGCTGCGCGAAGGCGTGGAAATGATCATGCCGGGCGACAACGCCGAGCTGGACGTCGAGCTGATCACCCCGATCGCCATGGACCAGGGCCTGCGCTTCGCCATTCGCGAAGGCGGCCGCACCGTCGGCGCCGGCGTGGTCGCGAAGATCGTCGAATAGTCCCGACGCTCTGCAGCCACGGCTGAACCAACTCAAGGCCCCGGGGGAAACCCCGGGGCCTTTTGTTTGGCGGGGGCTGTGTCATCAATGGGCGGCCGCGCCCTTGAACGGCCAAGCTTGTCGCCCATTTCCGGATGCGATCCACCGAGGCCTCCCCGTGATCCGCAAGACCTTGCCGCTTCTGCTCCTGTTGTCCCTGGTCGCCTGCGACCGAACGGCCGAACCGCCGCTGGGCAGCGGCGAAACCGCCGAACAGCAGGCCGCCGCGGGCCTGGGCGATCGCGTGCTGGTGCTGGCGGCCGACGCCATGGTCATCGACGGCCGCCATGTGCGGCTGGCCAACGCCTTCGCCCCCCAGGGCATGCCCGACGCCCGATGCTGGGCCGAGGCGGTCGCCGCCCAGCAGGCGGTGCTGATGGTCCGCGACAGGGTGCGCGAGGCCCGCGCGGTGACGTTCACGCCCGGCGAGGGCAAGGACGAGTATGATCGTGATCTTGGCCTGGTGACCCTGGATGGCGTCGATCTGGGTCAGGCGCTGTTTGACAGCGGCGTCGCCGCCCGGCGCGGCGCGCGGCGCTTCGACTGGTGCGCCCCGGTGAGCCGCGATCGCACGGGCGCCCCGCCGCTCAAGGCCCTGCTGGACATGGGCCTGTCTAACGCCCACTAGACTCCGCGGCCCGCACAGCGACCAGCGGGGCGCGATGCGGCAAGGACCGCGTCCCGGTCAGTCGGCCTTGGCGGCCGGGGCCTGGCGCGGCGTGGTCAGGCGGGCCAGCTTGGGCGTCAGCCAGCGTTCGAAATCGTCGACGATCTCATAGACCACCGGCACCAGGACCAGGGACAGCACGGTCGAGGTGATCAGGCCGCCAATCACCGCCACGGCCATGGGCTGACGGAACTCGGCGCCCTTGCCCAGGCCGATCGCGGTGGGCAGCATGCCCGCCATCATCGCCAGGGTGGTCATGATGATCGGCCGGGCCCGTTCGCGGCAGGCCTCGAGGATGGCCTCGCGCTGCGGCTTGCCGGCCCGTTCCTCCTCGATGGCGTAGTCGACCAGCAGGATCGAGTTCTTGGCCGCCAGGCCCATCAGCATCAGCAGGCCGATCAGGGACGGGATCGACATGCTCATGCCGCAGGCCAGCAGGCCCATGAAGGCGCCGCCGATCGCGAGGGGCAGGGCCGACATGATGGTCACCGGCTTGAAGAAGCTGCCGAACAGCAGGGCCATGACCCCGAACACCAGGAAGATGGCCGACAGCAGGGCCACGGCGAAGCCGCCGAACAGCTCGCCCATGGCCTCCTCGGTGCCGCCGGTGGCCTTGGCGACGCCGGCCGGCAGGTTCTTCATGATCGGCAGGTTGTCGATCTCGGCCGTGGCCGAGCCCAGCACGACGTCGGGGCGCAGGTCGGCCTCGGTCGTCAGCTGGCGCTTGCGGCCATAGCGCTCGATCTTGGCCGGTCCAGCCTGGAACTCGACATCGGCGACGGCGTCCAGCCGGGTGAAACCGCCCGTGGCGGTCGGAACCTGCAGGCCCTTGATCCGCTGCAGGTCGGAACGGACCTTGTCGTCCAGGCGCACCCGGATCGGCAGGCGGCGCTCGCCGTCGGTCAGCTTGGCGACATTGGCGTCGATGTCGCCGACCGTCGCCACCCGGGCGATGGCGGCGATGTCGGCGGCCGAGACGCCCAGGCGGGCCGCCTCGTCGGCGCGGGGCCGGATGACGATCTCCGGGCCGCTGGGCGGCGAGGCCGGGCGCGGGTCGGCGATGGTCTTGAGACCGCGCATCTGCCGTTCCAGGGCCAGGGCGGCGCGTTCCAGGGCCGGGCCGTCCTCGCTGGTCAGGATGGTGGCGACCTCGGCCGAACCGTCGTCGCTCAGCAGATTGACCCGGACGTCGGGCAGGTCGAGCAGCTTCTCGCGCATCAGGGCCTTGATCTGCGGCACCCGCAACTCGCGCTTGTCATGCAGGACCACGGTCACCGTGCCGTCGCGCAGGTCGCTGCCGCCGCTGCCGCCGCCGGGACCGCTGGCGGCGATCACCGTGCCGATTTGGGCGAAGACGTGGGCGGTCTCGGGGCGCTCGCCAAACAGCTTGGTAATGGCCTGGACAGCGCGGTCCATGTCGGCCGCCGTGGCCCCGGGCGGTCCCTGGACCTTGAGATAATAGTAGTTGTTGTTGGCGGGCGGCTGGAAACCGGCCGGCAGGCCGCTGGCCATGTAGATCGAGCCGGCGAAGATCACCCCGCCGATGATGCAACTGACGATCCGATGATCCAGGGCCCATTCCAGAACAGCGCGGTAGCGGCCCTTGAACGGCTTGCGCGGCTGGGGATGGCTGGCCGGCTTGAGGAAATAGGCGGCCAGCAGCGGGGTCAACAGGCGGGCCACGACCAGGGAGAACAGCACCGCCACCGAGACGGTGAGGCCGAACTCGCGGAAGAACTGCCCCGGGATCCCGGGCATGAAGGCCACCGGCGCGAACACCGCGACAATGGTGAAGGTGGTGGCGACCACGGCCAGGCCGATGGCGTCGGCCCCAATGATCGCCGCGTCATAGGGGCGCTGGCCGGCGGCGACCCGTTTTTCGATGTTCTCGATCTCGACGATGGCGTCGTCGACCAGAATGCCGATCACCAGGGTCAGGCCCAGCAGGGTCACGACATTGAGCGAAAAGCCCATGATCGCCATGAAGATGAAGGTCGGGATCAGCGACATCGGCATGGCGATGGCGGTGATCGCCGTGGCCCGCCACTCGCGCAGGAACAGGAAGACCACCAGGGCGGCCAGCAGCATGCCCTCCAGCAGGGTGGCCTTGGTGGCGGCGAAGCTGGCGCGGGTGTCGTCGACGATCGAATAGATCTTGGTGAACTTGACGTCGGGATGGGCCGCCTCGAGCCGGGTGATCGCCAGCTTGACCTCGTCCTCGACCCGCACGTCGCTGGCGTCCTTGGTCTTGCTGACCTGGAAGGCCACCACCGGGCGGCCGTCGAGGCGGGCGAAGGAGCGGGCCTCGCCGGCCCCGTCGCCGACCTCGGCCACATCGGTCAGGCGCACGAAGCGGCCGCCGCTGGTCGGGATGGTCAGGGTCCGCAGCTGCTCCACCGTCCGGGCCGCGGCCAGGACGCGCACGGTCTGTTCGCGGTCGCCGATCGACAGGCGGCCGCCGGGGGCGTCCAGGCTGAAACCGGCCAGGGCGTTGTTGAGCTGCGGCGCGGTCAGGCCCTGGGCGGCCATGCGGTCGGGGTCGATGACGATATTGATCTCGCGATCGACGCCGCCGACCCGGGCCACCTGGGCCACGCCCTTTTCGCCCTGCAGGGTCCGGCTGATGGTGTCGTCGACGAACCAGGACAACTCACTGATCGACATGTCCGGCGAGGCGATCGCGTAGGTGACGATCGGCAGGGCGTCGAGGTCGACGCGCTGGACGATGGGCTCGTCGATCTCGCGCGGCAGCAGGGCCCGCGACTGGTCGATCTTGGAGCGCACCTCGTCGGTGGCCTTTTGCAGGTCCTCGCCGATCTCGAACTCGATCGAGGTGGTCGAGACGCCCTGGACGACCGAGGAGCGGATGCTCTTGACGTTCGAGATGCCCGATACCGCATCCTCGATCTGCCGGGTGATCTGGGTTTCCATCTCGCCGGCGGCCGCGCCGCTCTGGGTGATGGTCACCGCCACCAGCGGGAAGGAGACGTTGGGATACTGCTTGACGGGCAGGGACAGGTAGCTGGCCACGCCGGCCAGGACGAGGGCGATGAACAGCACCGCGATCGGGATCGGATTGCGGATCGACCAGGCGGAAATGCGGACCTGAGCCATTAGCGCGCGGCCTTGCCGGCGCTGTCGGTCGGCGCGATCAGGTCGCCGTCGAGGGTGAAGGCCGAGCCGCCCAGCAGCACGCGCGATCCGACCGGCGGGCCGTCGAGCAGTTCCACCCAGCCGTCGCCCCGCTGTCCGGTGCGCACCGGCGCCTGGCGGGCGTGGTTAGTGGCGTCGACCGTGACCAGGGACGAACCCTCGGCGTCATAGCGGATGGCGGTCTCGGGCGCGGCCTTCACCGGCCGACCGGAGGCGCCGAAGGCGGCGCGTCCGAAGCCGCCCGGGCGCAGGCCGGAATCCAGCGGGAGTCGAACCGCGCCTTGCCCAGGCGCGAGGTGGCGTCGATCCGGGGGCTGACCATCCGGACGGTTCCCGAAACCGCGCGGCCGTCGGGCAGGGTGACCATGGCGGCCTGGCCGGGGCGCAGGCTGGAAAGCTGGGCTTCACCGACCTCGGCGTCCAGTTCGACCAGCCCGTCGCGGGCGATGCGGAACCAGGGGTCGCCCCCGCGCCAGAGATGTCGCCGGGGCGAACGGTGCGTTCCAGAACCCGGCCGCTGACCGGCGAGGTGACGGTCATCCGGCGCGCGCGGGTGTTGAGCTCGGCCAGGGCCGCTTCCTGGGCCTTGGCCTGGTAGCGGCGGCTTTCGATCTGTTCCTGCGGCAGCACGCCCTGGCCGTCGAGGCCGGCGACGCGCGCGGCCTCGCCTGGGACTGGGCGGTGACGGCGGCCTGCTGGGCGATCTGGGCCCGCAGCAGGGTGTCGTCCAGCTGGGCCAGGGGCTGGCCGGCCCGAACCCAGGCGCCTTCCTCCACGAAGACCCGGGCGACCCGGTAGCCCGGAGAGCTCGGAGCCCACCGCGGCTTCCTCGCGCGGCACCAGCTGACCGGAGGCCTCGAAGCCGCCGCCCAGGGCGCGGCTTTCGATCCGGCCGATCGTCACCGCTCGCGCCTTGGTCGCGGCCCCCGCGGCGGCGGGCTTGTCCTTCTTGTCGCCGCAGGCGGTCAGGCCGATCGCGGCCATGAGCAGGACGGCGGCGAGGCGGGTGGAGCTGGTCATCGGGGAGGATCTCATCAACGAGGAGGCTTTGGGCGGGCTTTGGACGGTGTCGGGCGACCATC
>NZ_PEGG01000191.1 GCF_002737765.1 Caulobacter sp. B11
CTCGAGGCGGTCGAGGCCCTGGACCCGTCGGACCCCCGGGGCGCCTTCCTGGCCCGGGTGGCCGACAACGCCCGCGCCACTCTCGACCGCGAGGCGGCCCTGGGCGAGGCGGCCGAGGCGGCGGCGATCGCCCGGCTGGAGCGGTTACTCGGCCAGTCCGGCGATTTTTCGACCCTGAACGCGGCGCTCTGGCAATCGCTTGAGGGACGGCCGGATGGCGCCGCTCGACCCAGGCCTGCTGGCCCATCTGCGGGCCAGCCTGATCGATCAGATCGCCATCGACCAGCCGACCTATTCGGGACTGGCGGCCTTGGGCGCGCCATAGGCCGGACGGCCCAGCAGGGTCGAGACCCGGGTGCGGGCGTCGGCCTCGATGTCGGCGAAGAACAGGTTATAGCCGGGAACCTTGCGCCGATCGGTCCATGAGCCTGTCGGCCGCAGCGAGGTGGATTTCGAGCGCCCCGTATGCAGCAGGCCGCCGTCGCACTGGGCCCAGACCTGGCGCTTGAGGAAGGCCGGACGCGACCCCCATTCCAGCCCCGTGGCGTTGGCGGCCCCGAGATTGAGCCGGGCCGGGACGCGCTCGGTCCCCAGGCCGCCGGTCAGGGGATTGACGCACAGGGGCGCGCGGCCCTGGAGTTCGACCAGCTGTTCGGCCTCGTCCCAGACCAGGGAGCGATTGATCAGCTCCTGGGCCTTGGGAAAATCGCCGTCCTGCAGCGAGGCGTAGGCGACCACGCAGCCGGCCTGGTCGCGCCGCTCGCAGGCCGGGACCAGGGCCCCGGGGCCGTAATCGGCGGCGGGAACCACCGTCTCGATCAGATAGACGCCGGCCAGCCGGGCCAGCAGCTCTGGATGGGTCGCCACCTCCTCGGTCACCAGCCGGGACAGCAGGGTTCCGCCCTGCTCGACCCCGACCAGCACCAGAGGCCGGTCCTGGCTGTAGCGGCTGACATAGAGCCGGAACGCATCGCGGACGTCGCCATAGGCGAAGCGGCGGGCGTCGCGGGCGTCGTCGCGCAGGGTCAGGAAGGTGTAGAGGCTGGCCTGGCGATAGCGCGGCGCGAAGATCCGGCCGACCCGGGCGAAGGGCCCCGCATAGTTGGGCAGCATGACCCGCGACAGATCCCGGGCGGCGCGGACCTGGTCGATCGGCGCATTCCAGTCCCGCCCGCCGTCAAAGCTGGTGGGATGAACGAAGAAGACGTCCACCGGTCGATCGGCGGGCGGACGGGCGGCGGGGTCGCGCGGCAGCAGGGCCCAGGCCTCGTCCCGGCCATAGTCCGGCGCGGCCGGCGGACGATAGGCCTGGAACGGGATCTTCGGATCCAGGGTGGTGCGCAGGATGTCGTAGCGCCAATAGAAACAGGCCGCCGCCAGGAGCGCCGCCAGCAGCAGCGCGCCTACGAAAATCCAGCGCTTGAAGCCCTTGAAGCGTTCGCCCATGCGCCTTGCCTACACCAAGGCGCGGATGCGGACTACGCCCCTTCCTGACCGATGATCGCCACCGAACAGACATTGCTGGCCGGTCCGCCGCCCAGATTGTGGGTCATGCCGAACACCGGATCGCTGAGCTGGCGCTCGCCGGCCCGGCCCTGCAGCTGGAGGTACATCTCGTACAGCATCCGCAGGCCCGAGGCGCCGATGGGGTGGCCGAAGCACTTGAGGCCGCCGTCGATCTGGCAGGGCACGCCGCCGTCGGCGTCATAGAAGCCATTGAGCACGTCGCGCCAGCCCTGGCCTTCCGGCGAGATGAACAGGTCTTCCATGGTCACCAGCTCGGTGATCGAGAAGCAGTCATGCACCTCCATCATCGAGATCTGCTCGCGCGGCCGCTCGATTCCGGCCTCGCGATAGGCCTTGCCGGCGGCGATGCGGGCGGTGTGGAAGTGGCTGCCGTCCCAGCCGTTGTACTGGCTCTCATAGCCGTTGGAGACCGACAGCTGGATGGCCTTGACCAGGGTCAGGTTGCGCTTGCCCATGGCCCGGGCGATCTCCGGGGTGGTGACGATGGCGCAGGCCGCGCCGTCCGACACGCCGCAGCAGTCGAACAGGCCCAGCGGCTCGGCGATCATCGGCGCGTTGAGCACCTGCTCCTCGGTGACCGCCTTTTGCAGGTGGGCCTTCTTGTTCTTGGTCCCGTTGGCGTGGCTCTTGACCGACACGTGAGCGATGGCGCGCTTGAGGTCGTCCTTGGAGACGCCGTGTTTGGCGCGATAGGCGCTGGCCAGCTGGGCGAAGTTGCCGGGGGCCGAGCCGTTGGGCATGACCTGCGGCGTCAGGGTCCCTGGATTGGCGACCGGCAGGCCGCCATAGCCGGTGTCCTTGAGCTTCTCGACGCCCAGGGCGATGGCGATGTCGGCCGCGCCAGAGGCCACGGCATAGACCGCGCCGCGGAAGGCTTCGGAGCCCGAGGCGCAGAAGTTCTCCACCCGGGTCACGGCGATATTGGGCAGGCGCAGGGCGGTCGACATCGGCGTGCCGCCCTTGCCGGTGCCCATCTCGTCAACATGGGTCGAGAACCAGGCCGCGTCCAACTGGCTGGCCTCGATGCCGGCGTCGGCCATGGCCTCGATATAGGCCTCGACCATCAGGTCGTCGGGACCGGCGTCCCAACGCTCGCCGAACTTGCTGCAGCCCATCCCGAGGATGGCGACCTTGTCGCGAATGCCCTTGGCCATGGTGAGTGCTCCCTAGGTTTCGGTCGGCTTTAAGGCCGTATTGATTGGGTGTATATTTAGCGCCATGACGCGGATCATCCTGACCGACGAAGCCGATCGAATGGCGCGGCAATTGGCCGAGCGGACGGGGCTGAGCTTGACCGACGCCATAGCGCGAGCCCTGCGCACCGAGCTCGACCGCACCCCGGACGACGCCGATGATCGCGCTGCGCGAATCGCGCGCATTCGAGAGATCCAGAAGCGCGTGGCGGCCGCGCCGATCCTCGAAGCCGGCTCTGACGAGGAGCTCGTGTACGACGCGGATGGTCTGCCGAGGTGATCGTTGTCGATACCTCGGCGCTGATCGCGATCTTTCGGGGCGAGCCGGAAGCCGAGAGCTTTCTCCAGCTGATCTTCAGTACGCCCGCCATAATTTCTGCGCCAAGCCGACTCGAAGCCTTTGTTGTGGTCACGCGACGATACGGCGACGGCAAGGCCGCCGAACTCGGTAACCTGATCGCCGATCTGCAACTGACCACGGTCGCTTTCGACGAAACACTCGCCGGGCTGGCCGAAGTAGCCTTCAAAACCTATCGCCGTGGCCGCCACGGCCTGAACTACGGCGACTGCTTCAGCTACGCCCTGGCCAAGTCCCGCGACCTGCCGCTGCTGTTCAAGGGTGAGGACTTCGCCGCCACCGATGTGAAGCGGGCCGTCTGACACGCCCCTACTCCGCCGCCACGGCGGCCTGGGCCGCGATCGCTGAACGATCCGGCGTCGCTTTCCAGAAATAGCGGGTGAAGCCGCGCTTATCGTCGACGTCCTTGACCCGGAAGACCATCTTGACCGGCAGGCCGGTGTCGACGTCGCCCGGCTCGACATCGGTGATGTCCAGCATGATCCGGCCGCCGCCCTCGAAAACGATCATGCCGTAGTGGTTGGGCGGGGCCATCGAGAAGGTCAGGTAGTCGGCCGAATAGCTCAGCACCGAGGCCTTGCGCTCGGCGAAGCGGTAGGGCTCCTGGGTGTCGACGGCCGGATTGTTCGGGGCCACCGAGATGCGGGTGCGGGGGAACTGCACCACGCCGGTCTCGCGGCACCGCCCGCCCACCAGGCCCAGGATCATGTCCTGGTTGCGATAGAGGGTGGTCAGGGCGGTCTTGTTGTCCTTCTCGGCCCGCATCCCCTTTTCCCACTCGATCAGGCCGTTGAAGGTGAGGAACTTCAGGTAGTTGGTCTCTTCCTTGCGTTCGGCCAGGGCCCCGACCACGCCGCGGGCCGGACGGGCCGCGTCGATGGCGTCGGTGACCCTGAACAGCAGGGCCTCGGCCCCCTGACCGAACTGGGCGACCAGGATCACCTCGCCGGGCTTGGCCTCGTCAAGGGCATGGGCCAGCATCAGCGGGCCGTGGGCGCTGCCGGCCTCGCCCAGCCGCGAGGCGAGGTTGTCGCGCACCGCCTCGGGGGCGATCCCCAGGGTCTTGGCCAGGCTGGCGGCCATGCCGGCGAAGGTCGAGGGGAAGCAGAAATGCTTGACGTCGGCGGCGGTCAGGCCGGCGTCGGCGAGGGCCTGGCGAATGGCCGGCGGGACCAGCTTGACGATGCCCTCGTCACGGATCCAGCGCTCTTCCCACTGGTAGTCGAAATCACTGTCGGCGCCGCGGAAATGGTCGACGAAGTCGTCGGTGACCGTGCCGCGCCCGAGGAACTCGGCCGCGCCGGGGCCCTCGGCGATCACGAAGGCGGCGGCGGCGTCGCCGAAGTCCATTTCCTGGGTCGAGGCGGCGCGGGTGCGGCGGTGCTCGCCCGCCGTGACCAGGGCTTGGCGGGCCGATCCGCCCTTCACGGCGGCCAGGGCCTGGGCCAGGGCCCCCAGCCCGCAGCGCTGCGAGCCGGTGACATCGGCCGAACTGATGGCCTTTTCCAGGGTCAGGGCGCCGGCCACGATGCCGGCGTTGAGCCGGTCGACGAAGGGCGCCGTGGTCGAGGCGAAATAGAGGGCGTCGATGTGAGAGCGGTCATCCGCCGGCCCCAGGGCGTCGCGGGCGGCCTCGACCGCCATGGTCAGGGCGTCCTCGTCCCAGTTGGCCATCGAGCGTTCGCCCTTGGCCTTGCCCATCAGATTGGGCGCGACCCAGGCATTGGCCACGGCCACCGCCTTGCGGCTGAGACGAAGGCGCGGCGCGTAGGCGCCCCAGGCAGCGATGCCGACCATATTCCACTCCCTGACTGACGCCCGTTCCGGCGACTGATCAGCGGTTAGATTACGCTCGCGGAAGGCGTCGGCAAGTATGACGTGGCGTTAGGCCGACCGCTTTTCCGGCGAGCGGACTCGAGACGGGGTTCGCGCCGCGCCGCGTCAGCGATAGGGATCGTCGGTGTTCAGATAGCCCGCCACATAGTCTTCGACCCCGTCTTCCAGGCTGGTCATCGGGGCGTTGTAGCCGGCGGCCCGCAGGCGATCCATGCGGGCCTGGGTGAAGTATTGGTACTTGCCGCGCAGCACCTCGGGCATGTCGATATAGGCGATCTCGGGTGTTCGCGGCCGATGGCCGGAAGGTCGCCTCGGCAGGTCCTTGAACGATCGCGCCTGGCCCGAGCCGAGGTTGTAGACGC
>NZ_PEGG01000192.1 GCF_002737765.1 Caulobacter sp. B11
TTCGAGACCCTGCTCTACGATGTCGAGGACGGGATCGCGACGATCACCCTGAACCGCCCGGAGAAGATGAACGCCTTCACCGCCCGGATGATGAAGGACCTGATCGAGGTGTTCGACCTCACCGACGCCGACGACGCGGTCAAGGCGGTGATCATCACCGGCGCCGGCCGGGCGTTCTGCGCCGGGGCGGATCTGTCGGGCGGCGCGCGACCTTCGATCGCAGCTCGCCCCAGGCCCTGGAGCGGGAAGAAGGCAAGGTCGGCGACATCTATCGCGACGGCGGCGGCCGGGTGACCCTGCGCATGTATGACAGCCTCAAGCCGATCATCGGCGCGATCAACGGCGCGGCCGTCGGCGTGGGCGTGACCATGCAACTGCCGATGGACATCCGCCTGGCCTCGACGGCGGCCAAGTTCGGCTTCGTGTTCGCCCGTCGCGGCATCACGCCGGAAGCCGCGTCCTCGTGGTTCCTGTCCCGCCTGGTCGGTCTGCAGACGGCGCTGGAGTGGTGCTATACCGGCCGGGTGTTCGGCGCCCATGAGGCGCTGGATCGCGGCCTGGTCCGCTCGCTGCACGAGCCTGACGACCTGCTGCCCGCCGCCCGCGCCCTGGCCCGCGAGATCGCCGACAACACCGCCCCCGTCTCCATCGCCCTGACCCGCCAACTGCTGTGGCGCATGGCTGGCGCGTCTCATCCGATGGAGGCCCACAAGGCCGACAGCCGGGCCATCCAGTCGCGCGGCGCGTCCGGCGACGCCAAGGAGGGGGTCTCCTCGTTCCTTGAAAAGCGCACGCCGGTCTATCCGGACAAGGTCAGCGCCGACGTGCCCGACATCTGGCCGGAATGGACCTCGCCGCCATTCCGTTGACACGGGACCGGGGCCACGATTTCGACCCTGGCGGAGCCAAGCGGCGCGCCCCACATTCTCGTGTGGGGCGCGCGGCGCTCATCCGAAGTTAAGGCTGTTCTGGTCTAGATTCGGGGTTGCGGCGCCCGCGCCAGGATGAGCATGACCGACCAGACCGCCTCCCTGCCGGACGCCGGCCCCGTCTCGACCAGGCCCCGCTCTCGCGCGGCCCTGCTCAAGCGGCTGGCCGACGTGGTCTGTCTTCCGGCCAGCCGGATCAACGCCTTCGAGCGCGGCATGACCGCCGACCTGCTGGTCGAGATGCTGCGCGACGCCGTTCCCGAGGAACGCGAAAAGGTGGCGCGGCGCCTGGCGACTCTGGGTGACATGCCCGGCGTTCTGGTGCGCCTGCTGTTGCGCGACGAGGTGCTGGTCGCCCGGGCCCTGCTCGAGAACTCGACCAATCTCAGCGACGCCGACCTGATCAACTGCCTGTATCACGCCACGGTCGAGCATCGCCGCCTGATCGCCCTGCGGCGGGGGGTCAGCGATGTCGTGGCCGACGCCCTGGTCGACATGGGCGAGCCCGTGGTGATCGAGACCCTGCTCCGCAACGAGCTGGTCCGCTTCAGCCATCAGGGCCTGGAAAACATCGTCGCGGCGACGCGCGACAATCCCAACCTGATCCCGCTGCTGCTCAAGCGCCCGGAGCTACGGCCCAGCCACGCCTATGTAATGTTCTGGTGGTCGGATGCAGACTCCCGCCGCACGATCCTTCAGCGCTTCGCCGTCTCGCGCGAGATCCTGCAGGACGCGGTCGGCGACGTCTTCGCCCTGGCCTCGGCCGAGGGCTGGCAGGACCCGTTGTCGCGCAAGGCCCTGCAGTTCATCGAGCGCCGGCAGCGCAATCGCGCCGCGATCGCCAAGAGCCCCTATGACAGCCTCGAGGACGCGGTGGCCTCGGCCCAGAGCGGCATGACCCGCGAGGTCGCCGAGGAGATCTCCTATCTGTCCGGGCTCAAGCCCATGACCGGGGCCAAGATCTTCACCGACGGCGGCGGCGAGCCCCTGGCGATCCTGTGCAAGGCCACAGGCCTGCCGCGCGCGGCCGTCCGAGCCCTGTGGCGCGGCCTGCGGCGGCCCGAGACCGATTCCACCGGCGCCATCTCGTCTGGTCTGGAGCGGGTGATGACCGTCTATGACACCATCGCCGTCGACCGGGCCCAGACCGTGCTGCGCTACTGGAACTGGTCGCTGTCCTCGGCCCTGACCCCGGCGCTGCTGAAGGCGATCCGCGAGGGCGACGAGTCGGCGGTGGATGAATATTCGGTGCCGCAGCGGGCCGCCATGCTGGCCCTGTCGCGTGATTTCGGACGTTAGCCCAACAGGACTGAGCGCATTCACTGAAACGACGTCCCCAATTCGAGTAAGTTTCTGACGACGCAAGGCGGCCGCGCCGGCCATTGGGTCTGCATTCGACAGTATTCGAGCGCTTCGCCTGACGGGCGAGTTGCCGCGTACGAATAATGTGGTTATTCACGACGATGACTGGCCGAGCAGAATTGGCCATCGATGTCAGAACACGAAGCGCCGGATCACACCATGATGGACGACCAATCCGAACTCATCGAGATGACGGCGGGAATCGTCTCTGCCTATGTCGGCTCCAACAGCGTGCACGCTGGCGACGTCCCGGCGTTGATCAGCATGGTGCACAGGTCGTTGGCGGCGCTAGCCGGCGATGCGGCCGAGCCCGAGGCCACGGCGCCCCGGGAGCCGGCGGTGCCGGTCAAGCGGTCGATCACGCCCGACTATCTGATCTGCCTGGAGGATGGTCTGCGCTTCAAGTCGCTGAAGCGCCACCTACGCACCAAGTACAATCTGAGCCCCGAGGACTACCGGGCCCGGTGGGGCCTGGCCAAGGATTACCCCATGGTCGCCCCCAACTATGCCGAGGCGCGGTCGAATCTGGCCAAACAGATGGGTCTGGGCCAGGGCGGGCGTAAGGCCGCCAAGGGCGCCGCCGCCTGAGTCTGAGCGTTCATTTACTTCAATCGGTTCAAATATTTGCGCCTGACCATGCCGCCCGGCCCCCTTCACTGGAGGTCGGGCGTTTTGCTGCACAATTGACTCTCTTCGAGAATCTTTGTTGGCGGATTCCATTTTCCGCTTGCCGCCGATTCGTTGCTTAAGACATAGTGAATCGTCGTGATTCCAACGACTTGTTAAGGAATCTGAAGATGAACGCGCAGCTGAGCGCATCCGCCACGGCGGCCCGTGCTCACCAGGAGATGTTCGCCTATTGGGCGTCCCTCCGCCGGGGGCTAGGCTCCCCGCGCGCGTCGACCTTCAACCTTCCGGCATCAAGCGCCTGTTGCCGACCGTCAGCCTGATCGACGTGAGCAGCAATCCGCGCGACTACCGCCTTCGTCTGGCCGGCACCGCCCTGTATGGGGTCTATGGTCGCGAGATCACCGGCAAGGACCTGGGCGAGGTCTACAATACCGCCGCCGCCGACTACTGGCGCAAGGAACTCGACAAGGTGGTCGACGAACGTCGGCCCGGCGTCGGCGTCCATAGCCTGGCCTGGAAGGGCGCGCCGCACATGTCGATCCTCTGGCTGCGCCTGCCCCTGGCCAGCAACGGCAAGGACGTCGACATGATCCTGGGCTATGACGCCGTGGTCGGCACCCAGAGCGAGAACGGCTTCAGCGGCATCCGCGCGGCCTGATCGCGCCCGGGCCGCCTAGCCTTCCAGGAACGCCTCGACCTCACGCCGGCTCGGCATGGACGGCGCGGCGCCAGA
This sequence comes from Caulobacter sp. B11, assembly GCF_002737765.1. GTDB lineage: Bacteria > Pseudomonadota > Alphaproteobacteria > Caulobacterales > Caulobacteraceae > Caulobacter. The sequence goes on from NZ_PEGG01000192.1 coordinate 3,655, forward strand.
TTTCTGCACCGACAGGGCGGCGGCGGCGTTGGCCATTTCGACCGCTTCGCGCAGGTCCATGTTGGCGGCGAGATTGGCGGCCAGCGCCCCGCAGAAGCAGTCGCCCGCGCCGGTGGTGTCCAGGGCCTTGACCTTGCGGCCTTCGATCAGGAAAGCCTCGTCGCGCCGCACGGTGGCGACCCCGGCCGAGCCCAGGGTGACGATGATCGTCTGGTCGGGCCGGCTCATCAGCTTGCGGGCCACGCGCGAGACCTCCTCCAGCTTGCTGGGCTCGTGGTCCAGCTTGGCGTAGGTGGCCAACTCGGTCTGGTTGACGATCAGGATGTCGGTCAGGGGAAACAGGGCCGCGCCCTGGGGCAGGGCGGGGGCGGCGTTGAGGATCCGTAGGCCCCCCTTGGCGGCGCCGGCCCGAAACAGGGCCTCGATGGCGCTGACGGGGGTCTCCAGCTGGCTGAGCAGCACCCTCTGGCCCTCCAGGGGCGTGGCGCCGACATGCTGGGCGGTGAGGGCGGTGTTCGCGCCGCCGGTGACGACGATCATGTTCTCGCCGCTCTTTGACACCCAGACATGGGCCTGGCCGGTGGGAACATTGGCCAGTTCGGCGACGTCGGCCACCTGCACGCCATAGCCGGCCAGCTTGGCCTTCAGGCTGGGGCCGCTGTCGTCGCGCCCCACAGCGCCCATCAGACGGGTCGGCGCACCCATCCGGGCGGCCGCCACCGCCTGGTTGGCGCCCTTGCCGCCAAGGAACAGGTCGAGGGACAGGCCGGCCACCGTCTCGCCGGGCCTCGGCAGGTCATCGACCCGCGCCACGGCGTCCAGATTGATCGAGCCCAGGACAAATACGGTCATCGTCGCCTTTTAACTCCCCGGCCCGCGCTGGAAACTCTCCACCAGACTGCCGGCCACCAGCCGCCAGCCGTCGACCAGCACGAAGAAGATCAGTTTGAACGGCAGGCTCACGGTCGCCGGCGGCAGCATCATCATGCCCATGCTCATCAGGACGCTGGCCACCACCAGATCGATGACCAGGAACGGGATGAACAACAGGAAACCGATCTCGAAGGCCCGCTTCAGTTCCGAGATCATGAAGGCCGGGGTGACCACCGTGATCGGGGTGTCCTGGCGGTCTTGGGCTTTTCGATCTTCGACAGCCGCACGAACAGGGCCAGGTCGTCCTGGTCCACCTGGCTGAGCATGAAGGTCTTGACCGGCTCGCTGGCCGCCTCGAAGGCCTGGGGCATCTCGATCTGCTTGTCGAGCAGCGGCTTGACGCCCGCGTCATAGGCCTTCTCGAAGGTCGGCCCATGACGATGGCGGTCAGGAACAGGCCAGGCTGATGATCACTGGGTTGGGCGGCTCTGTTGCACGCCGATGCGGTGCGCAGCAGGCCCAGCACCACGACGATGCGCACGAACGACGTGGTCATGATCACGATCGACGGAGCCAGGGACAGTACGGTCAGCAGGCCGACCATCTGGACGACCCGCTCGGACAGGCCCGCGCCGGTGCCAGATTGACATTGACCGCCGAGGCCAGAGCGATCGACGGGCCCAGCACCCAGGCCAGGCCGCTCAGGGCCGCGATCAGGGCCGCGCGACGCAGGTCGCCCGGTTCCGTTCCCAGGATGGATTTGATCAGGGCGCGCATCAGACGACGGCTCCGGCGACGGGGTTGCGGGCAGGGCGGGAGCGGGGCGGCTTTGGGCCCCAGTCGAGGAGCTTCCCTTCGCCCAGCAGCAGCAGCCGCTCTTCGCCATCGAGATTGAACAGGATCAGCCGGCGGGTGGGGTCCAGGACCAGGGTTTCGACCACCTGCATGCGACGCTCGCGGCGCATCCGAACCAGCCGCGCCAGCGTGTCGGGACCAAATCGCTTCAGCCCGGCCGCGACCAGGCCGATCAGGCCCAGGGTGACCGCCAGGGCGGCGACCGCGCGGATCAATTCGATAAAATCCATGGCGCCGACGCTCGTCAGACAAAGGGCGCGACGCGAGGTCGCGGCTCTGGTGTGCCCGAGGGACCTTAATGCTGGATTAACCCTGTTTCTTCACCATGGGGCTTCATGGTCCCGACGATATCCCCCTCTTCGCGATGCTGAAAAGCCGGCTCGGCTATCTGTCCGAGCGGCAGAAGCTCGTCGCCCAGAACGTGGCCAACGCCGACACCCCGGGCTATCGCCCGCGCGACTTGAAGGCCTACAGCTTCCAGGCCTCGCTGGCCGCCCAGAACACCGCGCCGGTCTATCGCGGCGGACCGGCGGCCCCGACTAGCGGCGTGGCGATGATCGGCACTTCGAGCGGCCATATGGGCCCGTCCAAGCCGACCGGCGCCTGGCGCTCAACGGCGGGCGCGGACAGCGAAACCACCCTCGACGGCAATGCCGTGACCCTCGAGGACCAGATGCTCAAGATGACCGACGCGCGCATGAACTATGACGCGGCCGTCGGTTTCTACCAGAAGTCCCTGACGATGCTGCGGATGGCCTCGCGCCGTCCGGGCGGCTGAGGATAGACGCCCATGCCCCAGATCAAGTCCCAGTCGATGACGACCATGGCCATCGCGGCCAGCGCCTTGAAGGCCCAGCAGGGCCGGATGCGGGTCATCGCCGAAAACCTGGCCAACGCCAATTCCACCGCCCGCACGGCCGGCGGCGACCCCTATCGCCGTCAGGTGCCGGTGTTCCAGCCGGTCAAGGTCCAGGGCGCCGAGGGCGTCCGGATGACCCGGGTCGATCCGGACCAGAAGGACTTCAAGACCGAATATGATCCAGGCAACCCGGCCGCCGACGCCAAGGGCTATGTCAAGCTGCCCAATGTCGACTCGCTGGTCGAGGCCCTGGACATGAAGGAGGCCCAGCGGGCCTACGAAGCCAATCTCAACGTCATCGAGACGGCGCGCGCCATGGAATCGCGCACCCTCGACCTGCTGCGCAAATAGGAGATAGGCGATGATCACCGCGCTCGCGGCCGCCAAGGCCTATGCCGCCCAGGGGACGATGTCGGTCGGATCGATCGGCGGGTCCGGAGAGGCCAAGAAGGCCATGGACTTCGGCGAGATGCTGAAGTCGGCCATGACCGACACGGTTCAGGCCTCGCGCCACGCCGAAAGCAAGATCGCCCAGCAGGTCTCGGGCAAGGCAGAACTGATCGACGTGGTCACCGCCATCTCGTCGGCCGAGGCCAGCCTCGAGACCGTGATGGCCGTCCGCGACCAGGTGATCAGCGCCTATCAGGAAATTATGCGGATGCCGATCTAGGTCGGATCCTGCCCCTCTGGCCCGAACAGGCGATCGAAGGCCTGTGATCCCGTCGGGGTGAAGGCGACCACACGGCCATCGAGGCGCGCCCAGCGCGCGTCCACCACCCGCTTGAGAATGGCCGCGCCCAGGGCGCCGCTGAGGTGGTGCCGCCGCTCGCTCCAGTCCAGGCACAGCCGGCAGACCGGCCTGCGCGCCTGTCGCATCGTCGCCAGGTCGAACCTCCGCGCGACGAAAAAGGCCTCGCCGGCCGCCGAGAGCCCGGGCTCCGTCCCGCCCAGCAGCAGCCCTTGCTCGGCCAGGCCAGCGGCCAGGGCCACGCCACGCGATCCCGCCAGATGGTCGTAGCAGACCCGGGCCGTGCGCAGGGCCGCGTCCTTGGGGCCGGTGCGCAGCCGCACCGCGCCGGTGCGCTGGGCCAGGCTCATCAGCCCCTCCAGCACC
>NZ_PEGG01000193.1 GCF_002737765.1 Caulobacter sp. B11
CGGCAGGGCGGCGAACAGCACCCCGAACAGGTTGCCCTCCCAGACCGGACCGGACAGCGGCTCGCTGATCGCGCGGACACCCTGCGGCTCGTGGATCTCGCCCTCGATCCGGGTCGCGCCGTAGCGCAGCGACACGTGCGGCTGGCCCTTGCGGAAATTGTCGAACTGGATCGGCCGCAGGGTGGCGGCGTCGAGCACAAAGCGGTCCTCCATGTCGAAGGCGCCGCCGGCGATCCTCTGGTGGACCACCACCTTGAGCACCGCCCGGCCGTCCTGGCGGGCCTGGGTGATCGTCTGCCAGGTCACGCCCATGGGCCGGGTGACGCCGTCCCGGGTCATGGCGATCGTGAAGCAGGCGGCGTCGTCGGCGATCAGCCGGCCGTCGGGAACCACCGGGGGCGCCACCGGGGGAGCGACCAGGGCGGCGGCGAGGGCGAGGGCGACGATCATCGGCGGACTCCAGCAGAGGTTGCGGACTTATCCGCTGGCCCGGCCGGGCGACGAAGTGAAATCCCGTTCATGTGGCGACCGTCTCGGCCAAAGAAAAAGCGGCCGGGGCGAACCCCGACCGCTTTGCCTTATTCGTCGTGAAGCCTGGTGGCCGACTAGTCGGCCGACGCCAGGGCGATCGAGGCCGGCAACGGCTCCATCGCATCTTCGCGCTGCTGGGCCAGCTGCTCGTCGCGCTTGGCGGCGACGCGCTGCAGGCTGCGCAGATAGGCGCCCGTGCCCGCGGGGATCAGACGACCCACGATCACGTTCTCCTTGAGGCCTTCCAGGGTGTCGGTCTTGCCGTGCACCGAGGCTTCGGTCAGGACGCGAGTCGTTTCCTGGAACGACGCGGCCGAGATGAAGCTCTTGGTCTGCAGAGACGCCTTGGTGATGCCGAGCAGCACGGGCTGGGTGGTGGCCGGACGGCCGCCACGCGAGATCGCGCGATCCTGCTCGATATAGAACTCAGGCTTGTCGAGGTGATCGCCCTTGATCAGGCCGGTGTCGCCAGGCTCGAGGATCTCGACCTTTTGCAGCATCTGACGAACGATCGTCTCGATGTGCTTGTCGTTGATCGGCACGCCTTGCAGACGGTAAACTTCCTGAATTTCGTCGACCAGGAAGTTGGCCAGGGCTTCGACGCCCAGGATGCGCAGGATGTCGTGCGGATCCGGGTTGCCGTCGATGATGTACTCGCCGCGCGCGATGAAATCGCCATCGTGCACCGCGATGTGCTTGCCCTTGGGGATCAGGAACTCGACCGCTTCACCCTGATTACCGTCGGCGTCGATTTCCGGGGTGATCTTGATGCGGCGCTTGTTCTTGTAGTCCTTGCCGAATTCGACACGACCGTCCATTTCCGCGATGACCGCGCAGTCCTTGGGACGGCGGGCTTCGAAGAGTTCGGCGACGCGCGGCAGACCGCCGGTGATGTCGCGGGTCTTGGCGCCCTCGGTCGGGATCCGGGCGATGACCTCGCCTGGCTTGACCGTATCGCCGTCAGCCACCGACAGAATGGCGCCGACCGACATCAGGTAGCGAGCCTCGCCGCCGTTGGCCAGGCGGACATAGGCGCCGTTCTCGTCGAGAACGCCCATGGCCGGACGCAGGTCCGAGGCGCGGGCCGAGGTCCGCCAGTCGGCGATCACGCGCTGCGCGATGCCGGTGGCTTCGTCGGTTTCCTCGCGGACGGAGAAGCCGTCCACCAGGTCCTCGGCGCGGATCTTGCCGGCCACTTCGGTGAGGATCGGGGTGGTGTAGGGGTCCCAGTCGGCCAGACGCTGGCCGCGCTTGACCTTCTCGCCGTCCTTGATCTTCAGACGCGCGCCGTAAGGCGGCTTGTAGTTTTCGCGTTCCTTGCCGTCGACCATGACGCTCACGGCCGTGTTGCGGCTCATGACCACCAGGAAGCCGTCGGCCCCGGTGACGGTGGCGCCGGTGACGCGGACCGTACCGTCGTTGCTGCTTTCGAAGAACGACTGCTCGGCCACCTGGGCGGTGCCGCCGATGTGGAAGGTACGCATCGTCAGCTGGGTGCCCGGCTCGCCGATGGACTGGGCGGCGATGACGCCGACCGCTTCACCGATGTTGACCGGGGTGCCGCGGGCCAAATCGCGGCCGTAGCAGGCGCCGCAGACGCCGACCTTGGCTTCGCAGGTCAGGACCGAACGCACCTTCACCGACTGCACGCCCGCCGCTTCGATCGCGTCGGCCATGTTCTCGGTCAGGTAGGTGTCGGCCGGAACGACCAGGTCGCCGGTGACCGGATCCTTGACGTCCTCGGCCGAGAAGCGGCCCAGGACGCGCATGCCCAGCGAGACCAGGACGTCGCCGCCCTCGACCACGGCGCGCAGGGTGATGCCCCGCGTGGTGCCGCAGTCTTCCTCGACGATGATGCAGTCCTGCGCCACGTCGACCAGACGACGGGTCAGGTAACCCGAGTTAGCGGTCTTCAGCGCGGTGTCGGCCAGGCCCTTACGGGCGCCGTGGGTGGAGTTGAAGTACTCCTGAACGGTCAGGCCTTCCTTGAAGTTCGAGACGATCGGGGTCTCGATGATCTCGCCCGAAGGCTTGGCCATCAGACCGCGCATGCCGCCCAGCTGCTTCATCTGGGCTTGCGAGCCACGGGCGCCGGAGTGGGCCATCATGTAGATGGCGTTGATCTCCAGCTCCCGGCCGTTGGCGTCTTTCTTCTTGGCTTGCAGTTCAGCCATCATTTCGTCGGCGACGCGGTCGGTGGCCTTGGCCCAGGCGTCAACGACCTTGTTGTACTTCTCGCCCTTGGTGATCAGGCCGTCAGCATATTGCTGCTCGTACTCTTCAGCCAGGGTGCGGGTTTCGGCGACGATCGCCTCTTTCCGCTGCGGGATAATGATGTCGTCCTTGCCGAACGAGATGCCGGCCTTGGCCGCCTCGCGGAAGCCCAGACCCATGATCTGGTCGGCGAAGATCACCGTCGCCTTCTGACCGCAGTGGCGGTAGACGATGTCGATGAGGTTGCCGATTTCCTTCTTGGTCAGGGCCTTCTCGATCAGGCGGTGACCCACCTGCGGGTGGCGCGGCAGCAGGGCGGCGATCTTCATCCGCCCCGGGGTGGTGTCGATCACGCGGCGACGCGCCACGCCATCGGCGTCCACTTCGGTGAAGCGCGACTTGATCTTGGCGTGCAGAGACACGACGCCGGCGTCCATGGCCGCTTCGATCTCGGCGATGTCGCTGAAGATCTTGCCTTCGCCCGGCTCGCCTTCACGCGCGACCGACAGATAGTACAGACCCAGGACGATGTCCTGCGACGGCACGATGATCGGTCGGCCGTTGGCGGGCGACAGGATGTTGTTGGTCGACATCATCAGGACGCGCGCTTCCAGCTGGGCCTCGAGGCTCAGCGGGACGTGAACGGCCATCTGGTCGCCGTCGAAGTCGGCGTTGAAGGCGGCGCAGACCAGCGGGTGCAGCTGGATGGCCTTGCCCTCGATCAGCTTGGGCTCGAACGCCTGGATGCCCAGACGGTGAAGCGTCGGCGCGCGGTTCAGCATCACCGGGTGTTCGCGGATCACCTCTTCGAGGATGTCCCACACCTGGGGCTGTTCGCGCTCGACCATGCGCTTGGACTGCTTGACGGTGCCCGACAGGCCCTTGGCGTCCAGGCGCGCATAGATGAACGGCTTGAACAGCTCCAGAGCCATCTTCTTGGGCAGGCCGCACTCGTGCAGCTTCAGGTCCGGACCCACGACGATGACCGAACGGCCCGAATAGTCGACGCGCTTGCCGAGCAGGTTCTGACGGAAGCGGCCTTGCTTGCCCTTCAGCATGTCGGCCAGCGACTTCAGCGGACGCTTGTTGGCGCCGGTGATCACGCGACCACGACGGCCGTTGTCGAACAGGGCGTCCACCGACTCCTGCAGCATCCGCTTTTCGTTGCGGATGATGATGTCGGGGGCGCGCAGCTCGATCAGGCGCTTGAGGCGGTTGTTACGGTTGATGACCCGGCGATAGAGGTCGTTCAGGTCGGAGGTGGCGAAGCGGCCGCCGTCCAGCGGCACCAGCGGACGCAGTTCCGGCGGAATGACCGGCACGACCGTCAGCACCATCCATTCGGGACGGTTGCCCGACTCCGAGAACGCCTCGAGGATCTTAAGGCGCTTGGAGAACTTCTTCTGCTTCATGTCCGACACGGTGCCGGCCAGCTCTTCGCGCAGGCGGTCGGCTTCCTTGTCGAGGTCGATCGCCTTGAGCAGGTTCTGGATGGCCTCGGCACCGATCTCGGCGGTGAAGCTGTCATCGCCGTACTCGTCCTGGGCGCGCATGTAGTCGTCCTCGCTGAGCAGCTGGTGCTGCTTCAGCGGGGTCAGGCCCGGCTCGGTGATGATGTAATATTCGAAGTAGAGGACGCGCTCGATGTCCTTCAGCGGCATGTCGAGCATCATGGCGATACGCGAGGGCAGCGACTTCAGGAACCAGATGTGGGCGACCGGCGAGGCCAGCTCGATGTGACCCATGCGCTCGCGACGAACGCGGGCCAGGGTGACTTCAACGCCGCACTTCTCGCAGATGATGCCCTTGTACTTCATGCGCTTGTACTTGCCGCACAGGCATTCGTAGTCCTTGGTCGGGCCAAAGATACGGGCGCAGAACAGGCCGTCACGCTCGGGCTTGAACGTGCGGTAGTTGATGGTCTCGGGCTTCTTGATCTCGCCGAACGACCACGAACGGATCTTTTCCGGCGAGGCCAGGGAGATGCGGATCTGGTCGAAGGTCGGAGCGGCCTGGACCGGATTGAAGATGTTCAGGACTTCCTGGTTCATCTTGGTTCCTTCTGCGGGACTACCCGCGAAAATTCAAAGTTGGAGAGCGGCGATCGAAGGCCCCTCCCCCACCGCTAGGTGGAGGAGGGAGGTTCGGATCAGCTGTTCTCCAGCTCGACGTTCAGGCCGAGCGAGCGCATTTCCTTGACCAGCACGTTGAAGCTTTCGGGGATGCCGGCTTCGAACGTGTCATCGCCGCGGACGATCGACTCGTAGACCTTGGTGCGGCCGGCGACGTCATCGGACTTCACCGTCAGCATTTCCTGCAGGGTGTAGGCCGCGCCGTAGGCTTCCAGCGCCCACACTTCCATTTCCCCGAAGCGCTGACCGCCGAACTGGGCCTTACCACCCAGCGGCTGTTGCGTGACGAGGCTGTACGGACCGATCGAACGGGCGTGGATCTTGTCGTCGACCAGGTGGTGCAGCTTCAGCATGTAGATGTAGCCGACCGTGACCGGACGCTTGAACTGGTCGCCGGTCTGGCCGTCGAACAGGATCGACTGGCCCGACGGGTCGAGACCCGCCATGCGCAGGTGGTCCTCGATGTCGCCGATCCGCGCGCCGTCGAAGACGGGCGTGGCGATCGGAACGCCCTTGCCGAGATTGCGGGCCAGTTCGACCAGCTCTTCCTCGGTTTCCGGCAGCTCCTCATCGGGGCCGTAGATCTCGGTCAGGCGATCGATCAGGGCCTGCTTCTGGCCGCCGGCCTGCCAGTCTTCCAGCAGGGTGGTGATCTGCTTGCCCAGGCCCGCGCAGGCCCAGCCCAGGTGGGTTTCGAAGATCTGGCCGACGTTCATGCGCGAAGGCACGCCCAGCGGGTTCAGAACCACGTCCACGTGGGTGCCGTCGGCGAGGAACGGCATGTCCTCGATCGGCAGGATGCGCGAGATGACGCCCTTGTTGCCGTGACGGCCGGCCATCTTGTCACCGGGCTGAAGCTTGCGCTTCACGGCCACGAAGACCTTGACCATCTTCATCACGCCCGGGGGCAGTTCGTCGCCGCGCTGCAGCTTGTCGACCTTGTCCTCGAAGCGACGGTCCAGACGCTTGCGGTTCTCGTCGAACAGACGACGCAGGCTTTCCAGTTCGCCCATCGCCTTCTCGTCTTCGAGGGCGATCTGCCACCACAGGCCCGGCTGGATTTCAGCCAGCTTGTCGGCCGAGATCTCGCCGCGCGACAGGCCCTTGGGACCCGACAGCGCCACGTTGCCGATCAGCAGCTCGCGCAGACGGCCCGAGATGTTGCGGTTCAGGATCGCGAATTCGTCGTCGCGGTCCTTGCCCAGACGGTCGATTTCCGAGCGTTCGATGGCCAGGGCGCGTTCGTCCTTGTCGACGCCGTGACGGTTGAACACCCGCACGTCGACGATCGTGCCGGCGACGCCCGGGGGCAGGCGCAGGCTGGTGTCGCGGACGTCCGAGGCCTTTTCACCGAAGATGGCGCGCAGCAGCTTTTCTTCCGGCGTCATCGGGCTTTCGCCCTTCGGCGTGACCTTGCCGACCAGGATGTCGCCCGGTTGGACTTCGGCGCCGATCGCCACGATGCCGGCTTCGTCGAGGTTGCGCAGGGCTTCCTCGCCGACGTTCGGGATGTCGCGGGTGATCTCTTCCGGGCCGAGCTTGGTGTCGCGGGCCATGACTTCGAATTCCTCGATGTGGATCGAGGTGAAGACGTCGTCGCGGACGATGCGCTCGGAGATCAGGATGGAGTCTTCGAAGTTGTAGCCGTTCCAGGGCATGAACGCGACGAGGGCGTTGCGGCCCAGGGCCAGTTCACCCAGCTCGGTCGAGGGACCGTCGGCGATGATGTCGCCGCTGTTGATCTTGTCGCCCACCTTCACCAGCGGACGCTGGTTGATGCAGGTCGACTGGTTGGAACGCTGGAACTTGCTCAGGCGGTAGATGTCGACGCCCGAACGGGCGGCGTCGGTTTCTTCCGTGGCGCGGACGACGATACGCGTACCGTCGATCTGCTCGACCACGCCGGTGCGCTTGGCGATGACCACGGCGCCGGAGTCGCGGGCGACCACGGCTTCCATGCCCGTACCGACCAGGGGCGCGTCGGACTGCACCAGAGGCACGGCCTGACGTTGCATGTTCGAGCCCATGAGGGCGCGGTTGGCGTCATCGTTTTCGAGGAAGGGGATCAGGGCCGCGGCCACCGAAACCACCTGACGCGGCGACACGTCCATCAGGTCGACCATCTCCTTTTGCAGGAGCGTGGGTTCGCCGTTGATCCGGCCGGGGACCAGGTCGTCGACGATCTCGCCGTTCAACACCTTGATGTTGGACTGGGCGATGACGTGCTTCGACTCTTCCATGGCCGACATGTAGACGACCTCGTCGAGCGGCTTGCCGTCCTGAACGCGACGGTAAGGGCTCTCGATGAAGCCGTACTTGTTGACGCGGGCATGGGTGGCCAGCGAGTTGATCAGACCGATGTTCGGGCCTTCCGGCGTTTCAATCGGGCAGATGCGGCGTAGTGGGTCGGGTGAACGTCGCGGACTTCGAAGCCGGCGCGCTCACGGGTCAGACCGCCGGGGCCAAGCGCCGAGAGACGGCGCTTGTGGGTGATTTCCGACAGCGGGTTGGTCTGGTCCATGAACTGCGACAGCTGCGAGGAGCCGAAGAATTCACGCACCGAGGCCGCGGGCCGGCTTGGCGTTGATCAGGTCGTGCGGCATCACGGTGTCGATGTCGACGGACGACATGCGTTCCTTGATGGCGCGTTCCATGCGCAGCAGGCCGACGCGGTACTGGTTTTCCAGCAGTTCGCCGACCGAACGCACCCGGCGGTTGCCGAGGTTGTCGATGTCGTCGATTTCGCCGCGGCCGTCGCGCAGGCCGACCAGCAGCTTGAGCACCGCCAGCACGTCTTCCTTGCGCAGGACGCGCATCTCGTCCGAAGCGTCGAGCTCCAGGCGCATGTTCATCTTCACGCGGCCAACGGC
>NZ_PEGG01000194.1 GCF_002737765.1 Caulobacter sp. B11
GGTCTCGCATGCAGGTTCTGGTCAAGAAGTGGGGCAACAGCGCCTCGGTCCGTATTCCCGCGACGGTGATGGCGGCGGCGTCGATCGTGATCGACCAGGCCGTGGACGTGCGCGAGGAAAACGGCCGGATCATCATCGAGCCCATCCGGGCGCCGAGTTTCGATCTGAATGAGCCTGGCGCGGATGACGCCTGAAACCTTCCCTGACGAGATCGATCTTGGCGCCCCGGTCGGCCAGGAGGTCTGGTGACGGCGCGCTATGTCCCCGAGGCCGGCGACATCGTCTGGCTGCAGTTCGATCCGCAGGCGGGCCACGAGCAGGCTGGCCACCGCCCGGCGCTGGTGCTGTCGCCCTCCACCTATAACGGGCAGCGCGGAATGATGATCTGCTGCCCCATGACCAGCCGATTGAAAGGCTATCCGTTCGAAGTGATCGTCGATGACGCCAGCGCGGTGCTGGCCGATCAGGTCAAGAGCGTTGACTGGGTGGCTAGGCGCGCCTCGCGAAAGGGCGCCGCCTCCGAACCCGTGCTGGCCGAGGTGCGCGCCAAGCTCCAATTGCTGATCGGCCTTTGACGTCTCGCACCCCGCCCCGTGACAGAACGCCCCACCCCCGTCATAACGGCGGCGTTCAGTCTCCATTCAGCCGTGGTCCCTTAAACCCGACGTCATGAAGCCGATCCACATCCTCTTCGCCGCCGCGATCGCCGCCGCCGCCCTGCCGGGCGCGGCGTCGGCGCAGCGCGCGCCGGACTCGCTGGGGGCCGGCTGGCGGGCCCAGCAGGACCAGGCGCGGGGCGGCGTGCAGTCGGGCCGGCTGGTGCCGCTGAGCCAGGTGATCGACCGCATCGCGCGGCGCACGCCGGGACGGGTGCTGGACGCCGGGCTCGAAGGCAACAATTATCGCGTACGCTGGGCCACGGCCGACGGTCGCCGCATCGACTTCATCGTCGACGCCCAGACCGGCCAGATCCTCAGCGCCAACTAGGAAGCTTCCATGCGTATCCTGCTCGTCGAGGACGATCCCGACCTGTCGCGCCAGCTGAAGCTGGCCCTGGCGGACGCCGGCTATGCGGTGGACCACGCCCCCGACGGCGAGGAGGCCCAGTTCCTGGGCGAGACCGAGCCCTATGACGCGGTGATCCTCGACCTGGGCCTGCCCAAGGTGGACGGCGTGTCGGTGCTGGAGCGCTGGCGCCGGGGCAGCGTCGCCACGCCGGTGCTGATCCTGACCGCGCGCGGTTCCTGGAACGAAAAGGTCGCCGGCTTCGACGCCGGGGCCGACGACTATCTGACCAAGCCGTTCCACACCGAGGAGCTGCTGGCCCGCCTGCGCGCCCTGCTGCGCCGCTCGGCCGGCCATGCCTCGCCCAGCCTGTCGTGCGGCGGCCTGCGCCTGGATCCGCGCGCCGCCCGGGCCAGCGTCAATGGCGAGCCCCTGCGCTTGACCTCGCTGGAATACCGCCTGCTGCACTACATGATCATGCACCAGGGCCGGGTGATCGGCCGCACCGAGCTGGTCGAGCACCTGTACGACCAGGATTTCGATCGCGATTCCAACACCATCGAGGTGTTCATCGGCCGGCTGCGCAAGAAGCTGGGCAGCGACCGCATCGAGACCGTGCGCGGCCTGGGCTATCGCCTGACGGCCCTGGAAGGCGAGACCAGCGAGTGATCCGCGCCGGGGCGCGCTGAGCCATGAAGCTCGACCTGGGCAAGCCGTCCCTGGTTCGTCGTCTGGTCGTGCTGGCCGGGGTGTGGAACCTGGTGGTGCTGCTGCTGGCCGGGACCTTCCTGACCGCCCAGTTCCGCGAGGCGGCGATCCGCCGCTTTGACCAGTCCTTGGCCGTGCTGACCGATGACCTCTATGCCGGGTCCAGCGTCGAGGACGGCCGGGTCAAGGCCCCGTTCCTGACCGACATCCGCGCCACCCGCGCCTATTCCGGTCGTTACTGGCAGATCCTGGCCCTGCGGCCGAACGGCAAGCTGGCGATGATCGAGCAGTCGCGCTCGCTGTTCGACATCATGCTGGCGATCCCCGCCGTCCAGGCCGATCGCCTGGCCGCCGCCCCGGGCAAGACCCTGTTCTTCGACCTGCCGGGGCCGCAGAATCGCCCGCTGCGCGCCGCCGCGATCCTGACCCGCCTGCCGGGCTTCGAGGGGCCGGTGGTGTTCATCGCCGCCGAGGACCGCTCGCCGATCGACGCCGACGCCAGTCGCTTCGCCCGCATCACGGCCATCGCCCTGCTGATCCTGGGCCTGGGCCTGATCTCGGCGGTGGTGGTGCAGGTGCGCGTCGGCCTGGCGCCGCTGTTTCGCCTGCGCCGCGAGGTGGCGTCGGTGCGTCGCGGCAAGTCCGAACGCCTCAGCCACGCCTATCCGGTCGAGCTGGAGCCCCTGGCCGTCGAGCTCAACGCCCTGCTGGCCCATAATCAGGACGTGGTCGAGCGCCAGCGCACCCATGTCGGCAACCTTGCCCACGCCCTGAAGACGCCGCTGTCGGTGATGCTGACCGAGGCCAGCCAGCGGCCCGGCGCCCTGGCCGAGGTGGTGACCCGTCAGGCCGACGTCATGCGCGAACAGGTCGATCATCACCTGCGCCGGGCCCGGGCCGCCGCCCGCTCCCAGACCTCGGGCGAACGGACGCCGGTCGAGCCGATTCTCGACGAGTTGGCCGTGACCCTGGAGCAGATCTTCCAGGACAAGGGCGTCGAGATCGACTGGCGTTGCCCCGAGGACCTGTGCTTCCAGGGCGAACGCCAGGACCTGATGGAGCTGGCCGGCAATGTCATGGAAAACGCCGGCAAATGGTGTCGCGGCAAGGTTCGCGCGGTGGCCGAGGGGGTCAGCGGCGAGCGGCTGAGGCTGATCGTCGACGACGACGGTCCGGGCCTGCCGGCCGATCGCTGGGCCGACGCCCTCAAGCGCGGCCAGCGCATGGACGAGAACGCGCCGGGTTCGGGTCTGGGCCTGTCCATCGTCGATGAACTGGCCCGGGCCTATGGCGGCTCGGTGACGCTGGACGCCTCGCCCCTGGGCGGGCTGCGCGTGGTTCTGGAGCTGCCGCGCGCCGGCGGCTAGGTCCGCGCGCGTCCTGCGACACCGCGACCTTGCGGCGGCGTGACGAAAAACGACGAGTTTCGGAAAGTCTTAACCTCGTTTGGAACATGGTTCCTGCGACCCGTGGAGTGTGGTCGACAGAGACACATGGCTGCTATCGCAACGAAAAAACTGGCGATGGTTCGGATGCTGGTGGAAACCGCGCCGGACGCCGCGCTGCGCAGCCTGGAACTGGCCCTGTCGGGGGCCGGTACGGACGGCCCCTGGCGTCTGTTCGCAGCCTCGTCGAGGACGAGACCGCCGATCGCTTCGTCCGCAACACCATCCTGGCGCCGATCGTGCCGCTGTGCGGCCGGCGTGACGACGACCTGGTGGCCTTCCCCAGCCGCGCCCTGAGCCTGCTGTGGAAGGGGCTGCGCACCAGCGCCCCAAGCGGGTCGAGGAAGCCATCGCCAAGTGCAATCCCTGGGACCTCGACCAGGGTCCGCCCGAGATCTTCAACGAACTGTGCCGCGTCGCCGCCCTCGGTCTGCGCGACCCCGATTCGACCGCCTTCGCCCCGCTGGACGCCGTCTGCGACCGCGATGAACTGGCCGACTATCTCGACCTGGCGACCATCGTGCGCTCGGCCTTGCCCAAGCTGTCGGAATGGGTCAGCCGGATGACGGACGAACGGGCGGCTTCGGCGCGCCTGGCCTATCGCGACGCCTGCGCCATCAGCGAGGACGCCGGCCCGCGGCTGTTTTCGCTGCTGGCGGCGCATCTGCCGGACGACTGGCGGATCCTGCGGGTCATCTCGGCGGTCATGGATCGACCCAATGACCGCTATCTGGCGGCGTCCGAAGTGGGTGTGTTCGGCGAGCGGATGCTGAGCGACATCGAACGCGGCATCGATTCGATTCGCACCTTCGATCTCGACGGCGGCGAGGCGGCGGGCCGCGCGGCGGCCGCGGCGGCCCAGCGGATCGCGCTGCAGATCACCGAATTCGAGCAGTCGGTCGAGCTGTCCAAGGACGGCCCCTGGGGCCGGCGCATCGTCAAGTTCAAGCAGGCCATCGCCCAGGTCGCCGATTCCCGTCTCAACGCCGCCGACAAGGAACTGGCCGCGGCCCTGCCGCTGCAGTCGATCTCGATGCTGGGCGGCAAGGGCGGCAAGGGCATTCCGCGCCTGACGGCCGACCCCGACCCTCGCCTGATCACCCGCGCCCAGGGCGTGCTGGCCTTCATCTGCGACATCCGGCCCTGCGCGGCCCAGAGCGGCTATGGCTCGACCCGCACCAAGGTGCTGGAAAAGCTCAATACCCGCCTGGACCAATATATCGAGGACGTGCTGCACGTCGCCCGGACCGGCGAGGGCGGCGACAGCGGCGTCGCCCGCAAATATCTCGATATCGCCGCCGGCCTGATCGCTTTCACCCGCGACGACAAGACCTCCGAAATCGTGCGCCGTCGCGCCGCGGCGGCCATCGCGGCCTGAACGCGACCCTTAAGCGGTTTTTTCGCTAACAGGCCCTGGATTTCCCGGCTAACACCCGCTGATGATCGTTTTCTGGATCGCCACGGCGGCCCTTTCGGCCGCAACCGCCGCCCTGATGATGCGGGGCGCCGCGCGTTCCGCCGCGGGCGTGACGCGCGCGGGGGCGACGACGCCAGTCTGGCCGTGCACCGCCGCCAACTCTCCGAGATCGACGACCTGGCCGAGCGCGGCCTGCTGGCCGGCAGCGAGCTGAAGGCCGCGCGCGCCGAGGCCGGCCGGCGGCTGATCGCCGCGGCCGAAGGGGCCACCGCCTGGCCCGTCGAGAGCCCGCGCATGCGGCTGGCGGTGATCACCGCCGCCGGCCTCGCGCCGCTGGCGGCCCTGGCCCTCTATCTCGCGGTCGGCGCGCCGGTTTCAATGACCAGCCCTATGCCCGCCGTCTGGCGGAATGGCGCGCCACCGATCCGGCCCAGCTGGGCCCCGAGCGCATCGCCGCCGTCATGCTGCAGATCACCCGCGAACGGCCCGGCGATGTCGAGGCCCTGCGGCACCTGGCCCTGGCCCGGATGGCCGGCGGCGACGCCTCGGGCGCGGCCCAGGCCCTGCGTCAGGCCGTCGCCCTGGCCCCCCAGCGGGCCGATCTCTGGGTCGGTCTGGGTGAAACCTTCGTGGCCGAGGGCCAGGGCGAGGTCGGGGCCGACGCCCGCCGCGCCTTCGCCGAGGGGCTCAAGCGCGATCCCCGCAATGTCAGCGCCCTCTACCATCTGGGCCGGGCCCGCATCGCCGACGGCGACCTGGCCGGCGGTCTGTCCGCCTGGACGGCGCTGCAGGCCAGCCTGCCGGCCGGCGACGGCCGCCGCGCCGTGCTCGGCCAGGAAATCGCCCAGGTGACCCGCGACGGCCGCCTGGCGGGGCCGGACGCGCCCGCCGCTCCGGCCGGCGGCCCGACTCCGGACATGATCAAGGGCATGGTCAGGGCTGGCCAGCGGCTGGACGCCAATTCCCGATGGATCCCGACGGCTGGGTGCGGCTCCTACGCCGTGCTCGGCGACGCCCCCGCGCGCGACGCGGCCCTGGCCAAGGCGCAGGCGCGCTATGGCGACCAGCCCAAGGTCCTGGCGGCGCTTCGCCAGGCCGCCCAGACCCCTTCAAACGCGGCCGTTCAATGAGCTTTCTTCCTCAGGCCCTGGTTCCCAAGTCGCGCAAGGCGCGCCGCCGCCTGGCGATCTTCCTGGCTATCGCCCCGGTGGTCGCCCTGGCGATCGGCCTGGCCTGTGGGGCATGCGCAGCTCGATCTCGCTGTTCTACACCCCCGCCAGGCCGTCGAGGCCAAGGTGCCGGCGGGCGCAAGGTGCAGCTGGGCGGGCTGGTCAAGCCCGGCAGCGTGGTCAAGCATCCGATGGCCGCGTCGAGTTCGTGATCGCCGATCAGCGCGCGACCAGTCTGGTACGGTTCAACGGCGACCTGCCCGACCTGTTCCGCGAGGGCCAGGGCGTGGTCGCCGCCGGGGCCTTCGACGCGACCGGGCCTTCGCCGCCACCCAGGTTCTGGCCAAGCACGACGAGCGCTACATGCGCGGCGAAGTGGAGAAGGCCCTGAAGGAACAGGGCGAGTGGCGCCGGCGAACGGCGCCAAGCCCGCCTACGCCGCCCCCAGACCCGAAAGCCCATGTCATGATCGCCGAATTCGGCGCGTTCGCCCTGGTGCTGGGCCTGATGCTGGCGGTCGCCCAGACCCTGCTGTCGGGGTTCGGCGGCCTGAGGCGCTCGGCGATCCTGGCCGGGGCCGGCCGCGGCGCGGCCGGGCAGCTTCCTGGCGGTGGCGGCGGCCTTCGCGGCCCTGATCCACGCCTTCGTGGGTGTCGGGACTTCTCGCTGGCCAATGTCGCGGCCAATTCCCATACGGCCAAGCCGCTGCTGTTCAAAGGTGGCGGGGGCCTGGGGCAGCCACGAGGGCTCGATGCTGCTGTGGTGCGTGGTGCTGACCGGCTATGGCGCGGCGGTGGCCGTGTTCGGCGCCGGCCTGCCGCCGCGCCTGCGCACCTACGCCATGGCCGTCCAGGGCCTGCTCGGCGTGATGTTCCTGCCTATACGGTGCTGGCCTCCAACCCGATGGCCCGGCTTGTCGATGTGCCGCTCGAGGGCGGTCGCTCAATCCCCTGCTGCAGGACTGGGCCCTGGCGGTGCACCCGCCCTTCCTCTACGCCGGCTATGTCGGGTTTTCG
>NZ_PEGG01000195.1 GCF_002737765.1 Caulobacter sp. B11
TAAGCGATTTGACACCGGTGTCCAAGATTGACCCGCCGCCCGCCGCCCCTAGATTGCCGCGAACGCCTGTTTGAGAGACCCGCCATGTCCGACGCCTTCATCTGCGACCATCCGCACGCCGATCGGCCGCTATGGCCGGGGCCCTGGCCAGCGTCAGGGCCGATGACCTGGCGGCCATCCCCCTGCGGGCCCTGATGGCCCGCAACGGCGGCGTCGACTGGGATGCGGTCGACGACGTGGTGCTAGGCTGCGCCAACCAGGCGGGCGAGGACAACCGCAATGTCGCGCGCATGGCCGCCCTGCTGGCGGGCCTGCCGACCTCGGCCTCGGGCTCGACGATCAACCGCCTGTGCGGCTCGGGCCTGGACGCCCTGGGCGTGGCCTCGCGGGCCATCAAGGCCGGCGAGGCCGAGCTGATGATCGCCGGCGGGGTGGAGAGCATGAGCCGCGCGCCCTTCGTGATGGGCAAGGCCGACAGCGCCTTTTCGCGCAACGCCGAGATCTTCGACACGACGATCGGCTGGCGCTTCGTCAATCCGGCCATGCGCAAGGCCTATGGCGTGGATTCGATGCCGGAGACCGCCGAGAACGTCGCCGACGACTGGGGGATCAACCGCGCCGACCAGGACGCCTTCGCCCTGCGCAGCCAGACCCGCGCCGCCGCCGCCCAGGCCCGCGGCCGCTTCGACGCCGAGATCGTCGCCGTCACCCTGCCCCAGCGCAAGGGCGACCCGGTCGTGGTCAGCCGCGACGAGCACCCCCGCACCACGACGATCGAGGCCCTGTCGGCCCTCAAGCCGATCGTCCGGCCCGACGGCACGATCACCGCCGGCAACGCCTCGGGCGTCAATGACGGGGCCGCCGCCCTGATCGTCGCTTCGACCCAGGGCGTGATCCGCCACGGGCTAACGGCCCGGGCCCGGGTGGTGGCCACCGCCGCGGCCGGCGTTGCGCCGCGCGTCATGGGCTTTGGCCCCGCCCCCGCCGTACGCAAGGTGCTGGCCAAGGCCGGGCTGACGATCGCCGACATGGATGTGATCGAGCTGAACGAGGCCTTCGCCGCCCAGGGCCTGGCGGTGTTGCGCGACCTGGGCCTGGCCGATGACGGCGAGCATGTGAACCCCAATGGCGGCGCCATCGCCCTGGGCCACCCGCTGGGCATGAGCGGCGCGCGACTGGCCCTGACCGCCGTCGAGGAACTGCATCGCCGTCAGGGCCGCTACGCCCTCTGCACCATGTGCATCGGCGTCGGCCAAGGCATCGCCATGGTGATCGAGCGGATCTAGGGCCCCAAAAGCTCAGCCTGAGCGGCGGCGTTTGAATTGTGACCGAATAGGGTCGGCAATGGAGCCATTTCGTGAACGCAGGAACAACAGTCAAGCCACGCCGTTACCTCTTCAGAATTCAATGGAAGCTGAGGAGGACATCATGGCCACTCTCAATCTGAACGCTGAAGAACCCATCTATACGCGGCCGCAGGTCGTCGGCGACTCTCCCATGTTCGCCGGCACGCCGGTCTATGCTCGCACCAAGACCCGCAAGGGCGTGAGCGAGAAGCTGCCGCTGCTGATCGGCGCGCCCCTGGCTCTGGTCGCGGTCGGTGCCTTCGCCTGGACGATGATGGGCCGGCCCGCCGACGCCCCTGCCCCTGTCGATACGGTGGATGTGGCCCAGACCGCTCCGGCCCAGATGCCGGTGACCGAGCCCGCCCCCATGCCGACACCGCAGCCGGGCGTCGCGCCGACGCAGGTGGCTCAGGCCGCTGCCGCTCCGGTCGCCCGGACCGCGCCCGCGCGTCGAGCGGCGGCCCCTGCCCGCCGCGCCGCACCGGTGAGCGCCCCCGACGCGGCCTCGGCCAGCGCCGATGTCAGCGCCACGGTCGCGACGCCGACGCCCGCCCCGACGCCGGCGCCGAGCGTCGCCGAGCCGCCGCCGCTGGTGATCCCGGCGCCCGTCGCGCCGCAGCCTGAACCGACCCCGCCGGTCGCGCCGATGTAAACGACGAAGGGCGGCTCCTCGCGGAGCCGCCCTTTTTCTTGGCTAGGGGTCGAGGCGACCTACCACCACTTCGCGGCCTTGGTCTTGAACCCGGCCGATTTCTCCAGCGCCCCGGCGATCGAGAACACCGTGCCCTCGTCCAGGGCCCGGCCGATGATCTGCAGGCCCAGGGGCAGCCCTTGGGAGTCGAGACCCGCCGGCACGCTCATCGACGGCAGACCGGCCAGGTTGGTGGTCACCGTGAACACGTCGTTGAGGTACATGGCGATCGGATCATTGCTGTTCTCGCCCAGGCCGAACGCCGCCGAGGGCGCGGTCGGGGTCAGCAGGGCGTCGCATTGCTCCCAGGCCTTGTCGAAGTCCTCGGCGATGCGGCGACGCACCTTCAGGGCCTTGAGATAATAGGCGTCGTAATAGCCGGCGCTGAGCACATAGGTGCCGATCAGGATGCGGCGCTTGACCTCGTCGCCGAAGCCCTCGGCCCGGGTGTTCTCATAGACCTCGGTCAGGTTGGCGCCGTCGGCGCGCAGGCCGTAGCGCATGCCGTCATAACGGGCCAGGTTCGACGAGGCCTCGGCCGGGGCGACGATATAATAGGCCGGCAGGGCGTATTTGGTGTGGGGCAGCGACACCTCGACGATCTCGCAGCCGGCTTCCTTCAGCCAGGCGATGCCGTCGGCCCACAACTTCTCGATCTCGGCGGGCATGCCGTCGACGCGATATTCCTTGGGCACGCCGATCCGCAGGCCCTTGATCGACTTGCCGACGAAGGACGCGAAGTCCGGAACCGGGATGTCGAGGCTGGTGGAGTCCTTGGGGTCGTGACCGCTCATCGCCGTCAACAAGATGGCGGCGTCCTCGACGGTCTTGGCGATCGGCCCGGCCTGGTCCAGCGAACTGGCGAAGGCCACCACGCCCCAGCGGGAGCACCGGCCATAGGTCGGCTTGATGCCGACCGTGCCGGTGAAGGCGGCCGGCTGGCGGATCGAGCCGCCGGTGTCGGTGGCCGTGGCGCCCAGGCACAGATCGGCGGCGACCGCGGCGGCCGAGCCGCCCGACGAACCGCCCGGCGTCAGGGCCTTGTCGCTGCCGGCGCCGCGCCAGGGATTGGTCACCGGGCCAAAGGCGCTGGTCTCGTTCGACGAGCCCATGGCGAACTGGTCGAGGTTGAGCTTGCCCAGCATCACCGCCCCGTCGCGCCACAGGTTGGCGGTGACGGTGGATTCGTACTGAGGGATGAAGTTGCCCAGGATGTTCGAGCAGGCGGTGGTGCGAACCCCCTCCGTGCAGAACAGGTCCTTGATGCCCAGCGGCGCGCCGTCCAGGGCGCCGGCGGTTCCGGCGGCGCGGCGGGCGTCCGAGGCGGCGGCCATGTCCAGCGCCTTGTCCGGGGTTTCCAGGATGAAGGCGTTCAGGGGACGGGCGGCCTCGATCGCCTCGATGTGGGCCTGGGTCAGCTCGACCGAGGTGAAGTCGCGGGCGGCGAGGCCGTCCAGAGCGCCCTTCAGGGTCAGGGAGGTCAGGGACGTGGAGTGGGGGGCGCTCATTATTCGACCACCTTGGGCACAACGAAGAATCCGCCGACCGACTTGGGCGCGTTGGCGGTGATGATCGCGGCGTCGCCGCCCATGGTGACGACGTCTTCGCGTAGCGGCGCGCCGGCGGCGACCACGCTGGTCAAGGGCTCGACACCGTCGGTGTCGACCTCGGCCAGCTGTTCGATCCACGTCATGATGCCGTTGAGTTCCTGGGCCAGCGCCTCAAGGCGCTCCTCGGGTTCGGCGATCCGCGCGAGGCGGGCGACCTTGCGCACGGTGGCGACATCAATGGCCATATGGCCCTCCTGAAATTCGAACGCACGGGTTAGCCGGGCAAGCACCGCTTTGACAAGCAGTTCCCCGTGTCGGGCGTAGGCTTCGGCGTGCTATGAGACGCGATGCCCGTTCTCGACATCGCTGATTTCGCCGCCGCCATCCCCGACTATAAGCCGATCGTCGGCCTGGACCCGGGTGAAAAGACCATCGGGGTCGCGGTTTCCGACGTGACCCTGACCGTGGCCAGCCCCCTGGCCCTGATCCGCAAGTCCAAGTTCACCGAAGACGCCGAAACTCTGTTCAAGCTGATGGACAGCCGCAAGGCCGCCGGCATCGTCATCGGCCTGCCGATGAACATGGACGGCAGCGAAGGCGTGCGCTGTCAGTCCAATCGCGCCTTCGGCCGCAACCTGCTGCGGCTCAATCCGAACCTGCCGATCACCTTCTGGGACGAGCGCCTGTCGACCGCCGCTGTCACCCGGGTGCTGATCGAGGAGCACGACGTCAATCGCAAGCGCCGGGCCGAGGTCGTCGACAAGATGGCCGCGGGCTGGATCCTGCAGGGCGCTCTTGAGCGCATGCGCGCCCTGCGTCCGGGCGCGATCTAGTCCCCGGCTAGACGGCGCGCGGCCGCTTGGCCAGGGCGTCGAACTCCAGCAGATCGGCGACCAGGGCTTCGAACTGGCTGGTCGGCACCATGTTGGGGCCGTCCGAGGGGGCGTGATCGGGATCGGGGTGGGTCTCGATGAACACGGTGGCGACACCGATCGCCACGGCCGCCCGGGCCAGGACCGGCACGAACTCGCGTTGTCCGCCCGACGATCCGCCCAGACCGCCCGGCTGCTGCACGCTGTGGGTGGCGTCGAACACCACCGGACAGCCGATTTCCTTCATGATCGGCAGACCGCGCATGTCGCTGACCAGGGTGTTGTAGCCGAACGAGGCGCCACGTTCGCAGGCCATGACATTGGGATTGCCGGCGCCGGTGATCTTGGCGATGACGTTCTTCATGTCCCAGGGCGCCAGGAACTGGCCCTTCTTGACATTGATCGCCCGGCCCGTGGCGGCGGCGGCCAGCAACAGATCGGTCTGGCGGCACAGGAAGGCCGGGATCTGCAGCACGTCGACGGCCTCGGCGACGATCGGGCAGTGGCTGATCTCGTGGACGTCAGTCAGGGTCGGCAGGCCGGTGACCTCGCGAATTTCCTGGAAGATCGGCAGGCTGTCATGCAGGCCGATGCCGCGCTGGGCGCTGGCCGAGGTGCGATTGGCCTTGTCGTAGCTGGTCTTGTAGATCAGACCCACGCCCAGGCGGTCGGCGATCTCCTTCAGCGCATGGGCGGTCTCGAGCGCGTGCTGACGGCTCTCCATCTGGCAGGGGCCGGCGATGATCGACAGCCGCTCGGCATTGCCGATCCGGACGGGCGCGCCCTTGGGCGTGCGGATTTCGATCACGGCGTTGGGGGCGACGGCTTGCTGACTCAAGGCGGGACTTCCATAGGAGGTTCGAGGCGCCCCAGAGGTGGCCTTTGACGGGAGTTGGTGCAAGTGCCGATCGACAAGACGACCTCCGCGCCGATCATCGTCTGGCTGAGGCTGGACCTCAGATTGACCGACAACCCGGCGCTGAAGGCGGCCACCGACAGCGGTCGGCCGGTGATCCCGCTCTATATCCTCGACGAAACGCCGGGCGGGCGGCCGATGGGCGCCGCTTCCCTTTGGTGGCTCGACAAGTCCCTGGCCGCCCTGGACGCGTCCCTGGACCGCATCGGCTCGCGCCTGGTGCTGCGTCAGGGCGTGGCCGAGGCGATCCTCACCGACCTGGTGGCCCGAACCGGCGCGGCGACGGTGGTCTGGAACCGGCTCTATGACGCCGCCTCGATCGCCCGCGACACGGCCATCAAGTCACGGCTCAGGGACGACGGCGTCGTCTGCCACAGCTTCAACGCCGGTCTCCTGAACGAACCCTGGACGGTCAGCAACGGCTCGGGACAGCCCTACAAGGTCTTCACCCCCTATTGGCGCGCCGCCCGCGAGCAGATCGGCGAGGTCCGGCTGGATCCCGCGCCAACCACCCTGCCCGCGCCCCTGGTCTGGCCTGACAGCGACGCGCTCGAGGCCTGGGACCTGCACCCGACTCGCCCCGACTGGTCGGGCGGGTTCAGCGACTGGACCCCCGGTGAGTCCGGCGCCGCAGAGCGCCTCGACGCCTTCCTGCAGGGACCGGTCGGCCCGCT
>NZ_PEGG01000196.1 GCF_002737765.1 Caulobacter sp. B11
GGCCACGTCGTCGGCCAGCTGGGCCGCCGCCTCGCGCGGGGTCAGCACCGGCAGGCGGGGTTTCACGCGGACGGGCGGTGGTGCGAACACCAGCTTGAGGTCGGCGATGGCCGCTTCCAGCGTGTCAAAGACCTTGGCCTCGTCCAAAGGCCAGGTCGCGCCCGAGGCGCTGGCCCAGGCCCGTTCCTGCGGCCAGCCGTCGCGCGGCCGCACCAGACGCAGCTCCGACAGGCCGAAATTTGCCATGACCCGGGCCACGGCGCCGATGTTCTCGGCCAGCTGGGGCACATTGAGGATGACGCAGGGCGGAGGAAATGGGGCGCTCATCGCCTCCCTTTGCCGCCGGGGCGTGCAAGGATGCAAGTCCCAACCGTCATCTCGTGCGTTACGGGTTGGTCAAGCTTGTCCAGAGGCCCGCCCATGTCGTTCCGCGCCGTAACCGCCGCCTGTTGCTCCTGGCGATCACCGGATGCTCGCGCGAGCCGGAAATGCTGGGCCAGGGGGATCTGGCCTTCGACCGCGCGCCCTGACCGCCCAGTTCCGCGCGGTCGAGATCGCCGCCGCGCCGGCCGTGCTGGGCGTGGCCGTACAGGACCTCAGCAGCGCCAGATCATCGCCTATAACGGCGACCGTCCCTTCCCGATGCAGAGCGTGTTCAAGCCCCGCTGGCCGCCGCCGCCCTGGCCCAGATCGAGTCGGGCCGGCTCTCGGCGGAAGAGATCATCGAGATCCGCGACATCGACCTGTCCCCGCCCCGCAGCGCCATCGCCGAGGCCTGGCCGAAACGCGCGCGCTACACGCTCGGCGAGCTGATCGAGCGCGCCGTGGTCGACAGCGACAACACCGCCGCCGACGCGGTGATGAAGCGGATCGGCGGTCCGGGCGTGGTGACCAGCTGGCTGGAGGGCAAGAAGGTCAAGGGCGTCAGCGTCGACCGCTATGAGCGGCAACTTCAGCCCGAAATCGACGGCCTGGCCTCGTTCCGGTCCGCCTGGAAGGGGCAGGCCGCCTATGACACGGCCGTGGCCGCCGTTCCGCCCGCCACGGCCCGCGCGGCGGCGAGCGCCTATCTGGCCGATCGGCGCGACACCGCCACCCCGATCGGCGCCGTGAGGTTCCTCGAGGCCCTGGCCCAGAACGAACTGCTCTCGCCGGCCTACAGCCGCCGCCTCAACGCCCTCATGACCCGGTCCAGCACGGGCCTGGCCCGCCTGGCGGCCGCGACCCCGCCGGGCGGAACCCTGGCGCACAAGGCCGGGACCGGTCGCACGGCCTTCGGGGTCAATCCCGCCACCAATGACATCGGCCTCTACACGCTCAAGGATGGGCGAAGGATCGCCGTGACGGTGTTCCTCACCGGCTCGACCCAGGACGCCGCCGCCCGCGAGGCGGTGATCGCCGAGGTCGGCGGGATCGTGATGGCAGCCGCCCGATAGGCCCCGGACGCGGGACTATTGGCCTTCGTCCGCCGGCGGGGACTCGACGGATCGGCGGGCCCGGGCTCCGGCCAGGGCGTGCAGCAATTGCCCCGGCTGCATCGGCTTGGCCAGGTGGCGGTCAGCGCCCGCCTCCCGCGCGGCGACGACGTGCTCGGCCATGGCGTTGGCGGTCAGCATGACGATCAGGATCGGGGGGGCGCCGGAGGCCGCCTCGAGGGCCCGGATCGCCCGCGTCGCGGTCAGGCCGTCCATGACCGGCATCTGCATGTCCATCAGGATCGCGTCGAACGCCCCGACCTCGAACGCCCGAACGGCCGCCTGCCCGTCCTCGACCATGGTGAGGTCCACGCCGAACGGCTCGAGCACGATCTCGACGACCTTGCGATTGGTGGGGTGGTCTTCGGCGACCAGCACCCGCAGGCCTTCCAGCGACACCTCGGCGTCATCAACCTCGCTGTTGGCGCCCTCGGCCGGGTCGGCGCTGGGCAGGGGCAGCTCGACCACGAAGGTCGCGCCCAGCCCAACCACGGCGCGGGCGTCGATCGTGCCGCCCATCATATTGGCCAGGGCCGCGCTGATCGACAGGCCCAGACCGGTTCCGCCGAACTGGCGGGTGATCGATTGGTCGGCCTGGACGAAGCGCTTGAACAGGCGCTCGCGCACCTCTTCGTCGAAGCCGACGCCGCTGTCGGCGACCGAAAAGCGTAGGCCACCCTCGGTATTTTCGACCGACAGCTCCACGCCGCCCATGCTGGTGAACTTGACGGCGTTGGCCAGCAGGTTGGAGAGGATCTGGCTGATCCGTCCGGCGTCGCCCAGATAGTAGCCCCGCGCCTCGTCGGTGATCGACCAGCGGAAGTCCAGGCCCTTGGCGTCGGCGGCGGCGCGGTGCAGCTCGGCCATGCCGGCCACCAGCACGTCCAGGTGAAACGGCGCGGTGGTCAGTTGGAACTCGCCGGCCTCGATCTTGGAGACGTCGAGGATGTCGCCCAGCACCTGCTCGAGCAGACGCCCCGATGAGGTGACCAGCGCCGCTAGCTCGCGTCGGCGATTGGGGTCGGCCTCTTCGGCCAGCCGGTCGCCGATGGCGATCACCCCGTTCAGCGGCGTGCGCAGTTCGTGAGACATATTGGCCAGGAACATCGACTTAGCCTGGTTGGCGCGCTCCAGTTCCGCCGTCCGCTCGGCGACGCGATCCTCCAGCGAACGCAGAAGCTCGACATTGCCGTCTCGCTGCCGGCGCAGGGTGCGGGCCAGGGCGCCGATCTCGTCGGGCCGGGCCTCGATCGGCACCGCGTCGGTGAGATCATCGGACCGGTGCGCGTCGGACAGATCGCCCAGCGGCCTGACGATGGCGTGGTTCATGATCCGGTACAGCAGCAGCACCTGGGCCAGCATCCCCAAAACGCCGAACAGCAGCACCCAGGAGGCGGACTTGACCGCCGACCAGACCAGATCGCCGGAGGGGAAGCTCATCAGGAAGTACCAGTCCGGCTCGACCAGCCGGCCGTAGGCGATCACTCGGTCGCCCTGCCGGCTGCGGATCACCCCGATGTCATCGCGCCGGGCGCGGATCTGGCGGACCAGGTCGACAACGCCCTCCTCCGCCTGCAGCTTGCTCAGCGCCCTGGCGTCGACAAAGCCGTTGCGGGCCAGGCCGGGCGAGGCGATCAGTTCGCCATCCGACGAGACGATCATGTTGCGGCCGCCCGGCAACGCGTCCTCGACGGCCCGCAGCAGATAGGAATCGAGCGACAGGGTGGTGCCCCAGGCGCCCAGATGCAGTCCGTGATGGTCGAAGGGCGTCATGCAGGCCGCGCTCAGCCCCCGACCGCTGGGATCGGAAATCAGTTTGCGCAGCTTGGTGCACTTCATCACCCGCGCGGGGTTCTGGGCCGGCAAGGTGAGGAGCATCATCTCCTCCTTGCTGATGTCCAGGTCGGTGGGCGCGGTCTGGCGGTAATAGAGCAGTCGATCCGGGCGCCGGGGCCCAAACATCACCAGACGGGTTTCGGGCGTGAAGAAGTAGAAGTTGTCGTAGCGGTTCAATTCCGCTTCGCCGGTATGGGCCACCACCTGGGCGGCGGCGAGATAGAGGGCCTTTTCCTGGTCCGATAGCGTGGCCTCGCGGGGCAAGTAGCCGCCGATCCCATAGACATAGGCGCCGTTGACTCGGCCGCCGTCATAGGCTGTCGCCGGCGTGCGCCGCGTGCCATCGCCCTTGCGCGGGAACAGGGCGTCGAAGTCGGCGTCCAGCGTACCGTAGTCGACCGAGGCCATGCGACGCGCCAGGGAATCGGACGCGGCCTGATGAACCTTGACCAGGTCGGAGAACAGACGGTCCTCGGTCTTGACCCGTTCGCCGACATATTCGCGCAGGTGCCGGATCTGGGTGTCGGCGGCGCTTTTTGCACGAACAGGAAGGTGGCCGCGGTGGCGACGCCCGTGACCACGATCGACAGGATCGCCACGATCGCCAGCAAGCGGCGCGCGAGGGGCGCGGTCACGTCATTGGTGATCTTGGACCTCTGCACGCTTTTCCTTAACTCCAGGACCATCAATAGGAGTTTACCGTGCGTTCAACAACTTAGCCCAGAAAACGCCGCAGCGATCCGCTCCGGCTTTTCCCTGGGGCAACAACAGTCTATAGGCTCGCCGTCCGCGCCGCACTTTTGGTCCTGTGCGCCAAAGCGTCACAGGCGCGCCACCGCCAGAGGAAAGCCCCCGTAATGGCCAAGATCAAAGTCGCCAATCCCGTCGTCGACATGGACGGCGACGAAATGACCCGCATCATCTGGAAACTGATCAAGGACAAGCTGATCTTTCCATACCTGGACCTCGAGCTCGACTATTACGACCTCAGCGTAGAGAACCGCGACGCCACCAATGACCAGGTGACCATCGACGCCGCCGAGGCCACCAAGAAGCACGGCGTCGCCGTCAAGTGCGCCACCATCACCCCCGACGAGCAGCGCGTCACCGAATTTAACCTCAAGAAGATGTGGAAGTCGCCAAACGGCACGATCCGCAACATCCTGGGCGGCGTGATCTTCCGTGAACCGATCATCTGCCAGAACGTGCCGCGCCTGGTGCCCGGCTGGACCCAGCCGATCATCGTCGGCCGCCATGCGTTCGGCGACCAGTACAAGGCCACCGACTTCCTGTTCCCCGGCAAGGGCGTCCTGACGATGAAGTTCGTCGGCGAGGACGGCGCGGTCATCGAGCATGAGGTCTATCAGGCCCCCGGGGCCGGCGTGGCCATGGGCATGTATAATCTCGACGAGTCGATCCGGGACTTCGCCCACGCCTCGTTCGCCTACGGCCTGACCCGCAACTATCCGGTCTATCTGTCGACCAAGAACACCATCCTCAAATACTATGACGGCCGCTTCAAGGACATCTTCCAGGAGATCTTCGACGCCGAATACGCCGAACAGTTCAAGGCCGCCGGCATCCATTACGAGCACCGTCTGATCGACGACATGGTGGCTTCGGCCCTCAAGTGGTCGGGCGGCTATGTCTGGGCCTGTAAGAACTATGACGGCGACGTGCAGTCCGACATCGTCGCCCAGGGCTTCGGCTCGCTGGGCCTGATGACCTCGGTGCTGATGACCCCGGACGGCAAGACGGTGGAAGCCGAGGCCGCCCACGGCACCGTGACCCGCCACTATCGCCAGCACCAGAAGGGCCAGAGCACCTCGACCAACTCGATCGCCTCGATCTTCGCCTGGACGCGTGGCCTGGCCCACCGCGCCAAGCTGGACGACAACGCCGAGCTGGCCGCCTTCGCCCTGACCCTCGAAAAGGTCTGCGTCGACACCGTCGAAAGCGGCTTCATGACCAAGGATCTGGCCCTGCTGGTCGGCGACAAGCAGTCGTGGCTGACCACCGAGGGCTTCCTCGACAAGATCGACGAGAACCTCAAGAAGGCCATGGCCTGATCCATGGATCGAGGCCGGCCTATCCGCTCCGGCGGACGGTGACCTCCAAGACGCCCCCCGGACCTCCGGGGGGCGTTTTTCGTTGGCGGCGGGCCGTCAGGCCGGCGAGAGGCTGGCGTCGAGGGCCCGCAGGGCCTCGACCATCATGGCGCTGATCTGGAAATAGCGCTGCATGCGCTCGGCCTGAGGGGGCGTCGTCAGGTCGGGATTGGTGTTGATTTCCCAAACCCGCATCGCGCCGGTGTCGGGGCAGATCGAATAGTCGATGCGGCCGTAGCCGATCCTGGCCAGGTCAAAGACGGCGCGGATCTCGGCCTCGTGGGGATTGGTGTCGACATAGGCCTGCTCGAGGTCAAGATATTCCGGCCCCACCAGATCGGATCGCCGCAGCATCCATTGGCGGCTGAAGATGACATGTTCGGCCACGATGCGGTCCCCGACCCGGTGGGCCGAGTACTTGGTATAGACCCCGGTTTCCGGATCCTTGGTGTCGGCGAACTCGACCACGTAAAGGCCTTGGTGTTCGGGCTGGGCTGCGATCGCCGCTCGCAGGGCCTCCCGATCGGGCAGCAGGTCGCTCGCTGCGCCGGTGTGACCGTCGTCCCGCCGCAGGAAGACCGGAAACCGGATCGGCGTCGTGTCGTCGATCTGGTCGGCGCGGTAGGCGGCGAAGGCGTTGCCGCGGGCCCGCAGGGCCTCGATCAGCGGAAAGCGGGTCAGCATGGTCCGGGGGTCGTTGACGATGGCCGCCGCGCCGAGATGGCGCTCGACCGCCGCCGCCAGCCCGCGGGCCGCGGCCAGGTCCGCGGCCCCGAGTCGGTCAAGATCGGTGAACACATAGACCGCCTGAGGCAGGTTGGTTCGCGGCAACAGGATGTCGTAGGGCACGACGCGGATGATCGGCTCCAGCTCGGCCCCGCGCCCTGCAGAAACGGAACGATGGTGTAGCGGTGGTCGCGCTCAATGCCGTAGACGATCATGAAACTCGAAGGCCCTGACAGTTTCTCCGGCGATAGCACAGGCTCCGGCGAGTCTCCAAAGATCGGCGCGCCCGGCGCCGCGACGCGCCCCGGTCGTCGACCACGCGGTCCCCCCGGGGCGCGGGCCAAAGGTCGACCAGGCGGGTCCCGCCCCACGCGAAGCCCCTTGCGGCGATCCCGCGATTAACCCTTTTATGGCCGCTCATGTCGCGGGGATCGCCGATGAGTTTGCAAAAGCGCCTTTGGGACCTGATCGTTCTGGGGATTTTCGTCTTCGCGGCCACCTTCGTCTCGGCGCCCTGGTTCGCGTTCCGGGCGCTGAAGGCCGCCGCCCAGTACGAGGACGTGCAGGCCGTCGGCGAGTTGGTCGACTTCCCCCTGGTGCGCAAGAGCCTGACCGCCCAGCTGGACGTCGCCGCCCCCGCCTCGGCGCCTGAGCCGCCGTCGATCTGGCGCAACCCGCTGGACGTGTTCAAGCGCGCCATGGGCCCGATGGCCCCTCCCGAGCCGAAGGTTGATCGCTACCTGACCATCGGCGGATTGCAGGACCTGACGCGCGGCTACGCCCCCGGCGGCGCCCCCAAGCCGGGCGCCCGGCCCGTGACCCTGGCCGAGCGGGCCAAGGCCGCGGTGACGGGTCCGCAACCGGGCATCGCTACTGGGATCCCAACGCGTGCGGATCGTCATCAAGCGGCCGGGCGCGCCGTCGAAGCAGACGATCTTCACCTTCGAGCGCAAGGCGCTGTTCACTTGGCGTCTGGTGCATGTGCGCCTGCCGCGCGACGAGCGCTGACC
>NZ_PEGG01000197.1 GCF_002737765.1 Caulobacter sp. B11
TTGGCGCCGGCGAC
Source organism: Caulobacter sp. B11 (assembly GCF_002737765.1). Lineage (GTDB taxonomy): Bacteria > Pseudomonadota > Alphaproteobacteria > Caulobacterales > Caulobacteraceae > Caulobacter. The sequence goes on from NZ_PEGG01000197.1 coordinate 15, forward strand.
GACCTGTTGGCCCTGGCGGCTGGCGGCCGGCTGACCGGCACGGTGCTGGGCGGCGCGGGCAATGACAGGGTCGCCATCGACCTGACCTCCGACCTGTCTTTGCGCGGCGACCAGCTCCAGCAGTTCGAAACCCTGCAGGTCACCGGCACGGGCGCGCTGAGCTTCACGGGCGGCGCGGCGCGTTTCGACCACCTGGTCACCAACAGCCAGAACCTGACGGTCGCCGCGGGCACGGCCCTGGCCGCCGGCGAGCTGACCCTGAACGGCGCGGCCAACGCCATGACCGTGGCCGGGACCTCGCCGGCGCTCTGAACCTGGGGGGCGGCGATGACGTTCTGCGCCTGACCACGGGAGGACCTTCACGGGTTCGGCCGAGGGCGGCGCGGCTCCGACCGTCTCGAACTGGCCCTGGGCGGCACGGACGCCGCGCCGATCGCTCTGGGCGCACGCCGTTCACCGGTTTCGGAGACCCTCAACCTGCAGTCCGGCGTCGTCAGCGTCGCGGGCGACTATGGCTTCACCGCCATCGAGATCCAGAACGGTCGCCTGATCGGCCTGGCCGGCTCGCGCTTGCTTGGCGGCGTCGAACATCATCGTCGGTTCGGGCGCGACCTTCGGGTCGGCCGGCGCGGTGATCGGCAACATCGCCGTGGCCGGCACGCTGAGCCCCGGCGCCTCGCCGGGTACGATGACCGTGACAGGCGACGTCGCCCTGGCCTCGGGCTCGACCGCCCTCTTCGAGCTGACGCCGACCGTCAGCGACATGCTGGTGGTGTCGGGCAAGGTGACGATCGCCCAGGGCTCCACCCTGAGGCTGGTCGGCGCCAGCAACCTGACGCCGGGCCGACGGCTGGATCTCATTGTCGCCAATGGCGGCATCACCGGCTCGTTCTCGACCATCGAGGGCGCGCAGGGTCTGAACCTGCATATCGCGCAGTCGTCGACCCGCCTTCAGGCCCTGGGCCTCTTCACCACCGACACGACCTTCTCCTCGCAGGTCTCGGGTCTGCTCAGCACGCTGAACACGGCCCTGATCGACGACAAGGTTGGCGCCGGCCTGATCGCCGCCCTGCCCGCCCTGGTCGATCCGACCACCGGCAAGAGCGATCAACGCGCCCTGGCTCGGGTCACGCCCCAGGCCTATGCCTCGGCCACCCAGCTGGCGCTCGAGGACGGCCTGTCGATCGTCGATGCGTCGCGCGCCCAGGTCCGGTTCGCGCCCGAGGCGCCCGGCCTGTTCGGCTTTGGCCAGGCCATCGCCAGCCGCCGCACTCAGGACGGCGACACCGCAGCTAGCGTCGCCGAGGGCAAGCTCGAAAGCACAGGCGGCCTGGCCGGCGTCGGATACGGCGTCGAGTCGGCTTGGGCCGGGGTCTTTGTCGGCTATCTGAACGGCCGCCAGCGCATCACCGAGCTGGACGTCAGCACCGGAACCGACGGTTTCGCGATCGGCGCCCAGGGACAGGTTCGGCTCGGCGGCTTCCAGTTGGGGGCCATGGCGGCCCACAACGGCGCCGACGTCGAAACCCGTCGCACCGCGCCCGGCGGGATCACCGCGTCCGGCGACTACAAGCTCAAGAGCTGGATCGCCGACGTCAATCTGGCCTACCGCGCCCAACTGAACGGCGACTGGGCCGTGCAGCCGCGCCTGGGCGCCAGCTATGTCCGCGCCACGCGCGAGCGCCTGGTCGAACGCGGCGGCGGGGCTTTCGCCCTGACCGTTGACGGCGACAAGAGCACCGCCTGGTTCGTCGACGGTCAAGTGGAGGTTCTGGGCGGGCAGACGGCCGGCGCGCGCCTGCATCCCTACGCCTCGCTGGGCTTCCGCTCGACGGCCGGCGGCGGCGACACCATCGCGTCCGGCGGCCTGGCCGGCTTGACGACGCCGATCAGCGCCGTCGGCCTGGCCCGTAGCGGGACCCTGGCCACCGTCGGCGCGGGCGCTGGCTACGACCTGGCCCCCGGCCTGAGCGTCTCGGCGACCTATGCCGGCGAATTCGGCGACGGTGGGCGTCAGGCGCTGTTGGTCGGTCTGAACTGGAAGTTCTGACAGCAAGCTGGAGACCCGCGTCGCGATGCGGGTCTCCAGAACGCCGACACTGAAGCCGTTCGCCGCAGGTGGATCATCTTCCAAAGGTCCAAGACGCGTGCGGGCGGCTTGCCGGGCTTGACCTGATCTGCTCCGGAAAAACCGGACGGGCTTGAGCTACTGCCAAAGGCAGATCCGACTTGGATCCAGGACCCGACACCGGGATAGCGACCCTTCAGGGTCGCGGTCGCCGGCCGCGCGACCAAATATCATGAATGCAAAAGCGCCTTGATGGCGCGCTCTACTGTCTCATGAAGGTGCCTGATTGATGATTTTATCTCTCAGATCGATCTAGTTCTCAGCTACGCGCGTCTAGCGCATTAGCAGCTTGTCGCCACAGCGCTGCATCGCTACCTCAAGTATGGAGGAGCCCCCGCAGGCCCCTGCGGAGTCATCGACATGAAACGCGTATTGGTCACCGGCGGCGCCGGTTTCGTGGGCTCGCACCTATGCGAGCGGCTGCTAGAGGCCGGCAACGAGGTGCTGTGCGTCGACAACTACTACACGGGCACCCGGCGCAACGTCGCCCACCTGCTGGACAATCCATGCTTTGAACTGATGCGCCACGACGTCACGTTCCCGCTATTCGCAGAAGTCGACGAGATCTACAATCTGGCCTGCCCGGCATCGCCGATCCACTATCAGTTCGATCCCGTCCAGACGACCAAGACCAGCGTACATGGCGCCATCAACATGCTGGGCCTAGCCAAGCGGCGGAAGGCCAAGATCTTCCAGGCCTCGACCAGTGAAGTCTACGGCGACCCGTCAGTGCACCCCCAGCCGGAGGAATACTGGGGCAACGTCAATCCAATCGGCATCCGCTCTTGCTATGATGAGGGCAAGCGCTGCGCCGAGACCCTGTTCTTCGACTATCATCGCCAGCACGGCCTGCGCATCAAGGTGGCGCGGATCTTCAATACCTACGGACCGCGAATGCACCCCAACGACGGCCGGGTGGTGTCGAACTTCATCGTCCAAGCCCTGCGCGGCGAAGACATCACGCTCTATGGCGACGGCGGCCAGACTCGTTCGTTCTGCTACGTCGATGACCTGGTCGAGGGCTTCCTGCGGCTGATGAACACTGACGACACAGTGACTGGCCCAATCAATCTGGGCAATCCGGGCGAGTTCACCATGAAAGAGCTGGCTCAGAAGGTGGTCGCCCTAACCGGGGCCAAGTCCAAGCTGATCCACCTGCCCTTGCCGGCCGACGACCCACGTCAGCGCCAGCCGGACATCACCAAGGCCAAGGCCATCCTCGACTGGACCCCCACCGTCGACCTCGACACGGGCCTAGCCAAGACGATCACCTATTTCGACGGGTTGCTGAAGAGCGGCGCAGATTGAGTATCAATCAAAATTCTCGTGTTAAGCAATATGAAGTCACTGTTTATTCAAAACTAGAAAACCTCAATCCATCCGAAATTACCTCAGAAATAAACATACACAGACAGCACTTTTTTGTATTTGAATATTCAAGATCATAAAAATACATTTGCAATTTCTCGGACCAGCTAAGGCGCTTTAATAGGATCGGAATTTTCGCATGCGAATAGCATTCTATCTAGACCATACTGAAAACTCTGATTTTAGATCCATCATGAACGGAGATAGAGCCTCCTCAGGAAGCGTTGCTAGCGCGATTGTATTTATCGAGTTAGCAAAGAACCATTCTGTCACTATATTTCATAGAATGAATAACGTATCTCAATTGCGATGGCATGAAGCTCAATGGATACATGTATCCGGATATAAAGATTTTTGCCAAAAAATAATTAAAACATATACTAAATATCACTCAAAAGATAATTCATTTGACTTTATCGTCATTAGACATCATCCAGACCTATTTCCGATAGCAAACAATCTTTCGTTATGTACAGCTAAAAAGATTGTCATGCTTAATAATGACATAGCACCAATAGAGTTAGAAAAATTGGTCTCCCTTGGATTCAGCAGGGCAGTAGTTCGCTCAAAATCATCGTCTGAAACTTACGAATTAACTCATCTTGCTCCAATTGTCGAAATCATTCCTCACGCCTTGCCCCACCTGAAAAATCTACGGGACATCCCATCCCTAAGAACCCCTCCCGCCGTTATGTGGGTTGGAGCAACTCGGGAGGAAAAGGGCTTCCATCACGCCCTGAGAGCCTGGCCCATCATTAGAAAAATGGTTCCCGATGCTGAATTGCACGTATTTGGATCAATCCGGCTACATTTTCCGGAATCTGACGTCGGTCCTAGCGGAGTTTTAACACCGGAATTTGAAATAAAATACCTACTGCCCATAGTTGGGAAACATAGATCACCAGAAGATATCGGAATTTACTTCAAGGGTGCAACATCAAAATCAGATATTTTTGATTTTGCTATGACGGCTTATGTAGGATTGGTGAATCCAAACATAAATAATTCGACGGAGACATTTTGTATTTCAGCGCTTGAACTTCAATCAATGGGCTGTCCGTGCGTTGGTGGAAAGTCGGGCGGATTGCTGGACACCATTGACGACGGAGTATCGGGCATTTTGGTGCCAACGGAAAATCCCGTTTTTATCGCGGAGGCGGTCGCTAGAATTCTAAAAGACCCCAAGCTCCGAGAGGAATTGTCGCGAGGTGCGATTGCTCATGCTGCTAAATTTGGCGACATACAAAGGGAAGCCAAGGCCTGGACGGATGTGTTCGAGCGCACCGCATCACAGACCGCCAGCCCAAGCTTGAATGAAGCTGTTCTAGCTCGACTAGTTCGTTCGTTTCGATCGATCCTGCTCGCACGAATTGCAGGAAAATTGTTTCGCATCGTCAGATCTCCATTTTCCGGAGTTTGACAGGCCGATTGTGGCAATCTAGGTACAAAAATCCCTAGGCATGATCACACATATTCTTCCAGCGACAGCATGATTGTGAATAGGCGACGGAATATCCACGATCTGAGACGAGTAACAACCATCTTGACGCTCGCAGTTGACAGCCGTTCACTAAAATTCAAGTTTGTCCAAGCGACCGAAGGATACGAGCATGTTGTCTGGATTCAAAAATTTACTTCGACCGCCCATGCTCCGCGCGCTAAGGGCGGTGCCTGGGGGGTTACGGCTTCAGATAGGTCACGATGCCTTACCGGATCGGATGCGGCACTTGAATCAGCTTGGCTTCAGCCCCTCAGTGATCGTCGACATCGGCGCGTTTGAAGGAATGTGGGCACGAGCAATAGCCGAGCAATTCCCCGCGGCACAAATATTTATGATTGAAGCACAGGATTCAAAATCAGAAATTCTTAGAAAACGCTGCGCCGAACTTGGATCGAAGGCGAATTATACAATAAATCTACTTGGGTCAGCACCCAAGGAAAATGTAACATTCTACGAACTGGGGACGGGGTCTTCTATTTACTCCGAACTTACCGATCACCAAAAAACTCCAACCATTAAGACAATGACTACTTTAAGTGAAGTTTTGCAATGTCATAACGTAATTAACCCTGACTTTATTAAACTAGATGTTCAGGGAGCTGAGATAGATATATTGCTCGGAGGACTAGATGTATTAAAAACATCGACAATGGTTCAAGCTGAATTATCTGTGACCCCCTATAATGACGGAGCCCCCTTAGCTAGCGAAGTTATTGCATTCATGTGGTCGAAAAACTTTGTTCTTTACGATTTATTTGAAGCGAAGCGCGTAAATAATTCCGGTCAGATAAGTCAAATTGATGCACTTTTCTTGAATCGTAATTCTACGTTCTGGAGCACCTCTCGGTTCGAGGCTTCACACCGCAACCATCTTGGCACAAAAAATTAGAACGGATAAAAGCCGATCGTACCCGTCAGTTCCCTCTCTATATATAGCCAAAGCTAACGCGGCTCATTCTCCATGATTGAATACGGCGGCAGATTACCAAAGCCCCTGAGCGATGACACGTTTCATTACTGAAGGCGGGAGACCAATATGTCCAAAGTCGACTACTTGCTCAGATCTGTCGTTCGGCACCGTGATGCTGACAGGCAACGCTGTCCAAACTGTGGCGCCAAAAACTCGATCCTCATCGAGCGCAAGCTGGTGGTGACGGAACTTCGTCGCTGCGACGCTTGCATGATGATGTTCCGCACGCCCACGGATGCACCAGCCGAGGCCGCCGATTTCTACAACCACGAATACGCCCAGGGGTTCACCACCGATATGCCCGAAGCCCCAGCGCTCGCCGAATTGAAGGCGCGAGGCTTCACTGGCACGGAAAAGGATTACAGCTATTACATTGACGTGCTGCGCCAGTTGGGTGCGCCGCCGGGGGCGAAACTGTTCGATTTCGGTTGCTCCTGGGGCTATGGCAGCTACCAGTTCGCGCGGGCCGGTTTCGACACCCTCTCCTACGAGATTTCCGCTCCGCGGCGCCGTTTCGGTGTCGAGAACCTCGGCGTCCAAGCTGTTTCCGACTTCGAGGCCTGGGCTAATTCGCCCGAAGCCGAGGCGACCATGGACGTGTTTTTTTCCGCTCATGTCCTGGAACACGTTCCCTCGCCTAGCCTGATCATCGCGCTCGCCCAACGGGTGCTCAAACCGGGCGGCCTGTTCGTCGCCTTCGTCCCCAACGGCTCCGCCGCCTTTCGGAGCGTGTCACCGACCTGGAGCCGCCTCTGGGGAGAGGTTCATCCCAACTTCCTCGACGAGGTTTTCTTCAACGCCGCTCTGAGCCGCTCCCCCCGGTTATTTGGCGCTTCGCCGGTGACTATCGATGAGGCCGCTCGGGGCTTTCTGACTTCTGGAGACCCCAGCCACCGCCAGCTCGATGACCTCAAGACCGCGGAAATGCTCTGCGCGGCCCGACTGAATTGAGGCGGCGAAGCAGCTCAAGAGGGGCACTGACAACACCCCCCGACCTGGTCCAAGGTTGGGGCAAGGTCAAAGTCCCCGTGCGAGATCACCCCGCTCTATCCACTCAACCCCCAATCCGCCCTGACCGAGGATCGCACAAAGGCCCAAGCGCTGGTTGGCCCCCGAGCGCTCAACCGGCGCCCACCCGCATCTTGAAGGCTAGGCCGCTACAACGCGCCGTCGGCGACGCGGGAACCAACGGGATCAGGAGCAACGCTCTGACGATGAGCCAGCGACCGATAGGCCCACATTACCGCCTTCTTTCCGGGCAACTTGATAAAGCGGTACATTGCGTAGGCCACCGCGATCAGGGTGGCGACGAAGGCGTAGAACTTCAGCTCCACCGGCAGGGTGCCATAGGCACCGTCAATGAATATGCGGCCGAAGGCCCGGGGATGAAGGGTCAGGCTCGCGAGATAGTCGAGCGGCCCGCGCTTCAGGTCCGGCGGTGCGAACTGGCACAGGGCCAGAGTTTGTAGGCCAGCGACGATCAGGGCGCGATAGATGCGGGCGATGCGCCGAACGCCGAAGTCCACAGCGTCGCGCGACCGCAGGACAGTCATGGTGATGACCAAACCCGAGATCACGAAGAAGACCTGCACGCCGTAACGCCCCAGCGTTAGGATCTGGCTGAACTGGAAGCCGTAACCGTACAGGTCGACGCCGTTCTGCGGCGGCGACCAACGAACGGTGTAGTGAAAGACCGCGAGCTACAGGATCGCCACGCCCCGAAATGCGTCGATGGCGCTATTCCGATTGTCGCTTTTGATTCCAGACCCCACGTGCACCGGTAACTTAGAGGGAGATGGCCGCGAATTCCACAGCGGCGTCGCTGAACGCCCTCACGACAGCGCGCTCCGCGCCAAAAATAGCTGGGCAGTAAGTTCGGACGGCTGTTTGGATGATGGCCTGCGGCTCCCGCCAAACGGCACGGATGTCGCCGTCATTTGAGGTCCATATCAACTCGCCGGCCTTGCTGCTGATCCACGGAGCTCGCGACGCCATCGCCGCCTGCGCTGCGGGCAAGTTAGGCTCCGATCGGCCCGCAGCCAATAAGCACCTCGCGCCGTCTCCAGGGGTGGGCTAAGCAGCGCCAGTCGATGCGTTATCGGCGCTGTGACCGGGGGCGACATGAGTCAAGTTGGGAAGGGCAAAGTCGCGCTGATCACCGGCGTTACCGGTCAGGACGCGGCCTATCTCTCCCAGCTGCTGCTGGACCAGGGCTACATGGTCCATGGCGACAAGCGCCGCTCGTCGTCGTTCAACACCGGCCGTCTGGAAGACATCTACCAGGACCCGCACGAGCAGAACCAACGGTTTAAGCTCCACTACGGCAACATGACCGACAGCACCAATCTGATCCGCATCGTGCAGCAGACCCAGCCCGACGAGATCTACAACCTCGCCGCCCAGAGCCACGTGGCTGTCAGCTTCGAGACCCCCCAATACACCAGCAACGCCGACGCGTCGTCGCCTTCGACGAGCGCGTGCAGGCCGTGTCGATCGAGGAAAAGCCCACCCGGCCTCAATCGAACTGGGCGGCGACGGGACTCTATTTCTACGACGCCAATGTCGTCGACATCGCCGCCAATCTCACGCCCTCGGCGCGCGGCGAACTGGAGATCACCGACGTCAAACGCATCTGTCTGCAACGCGACAAACTATCGGTCGAAATCATGGATCGCGGCTACGCCTGGCTCTACGCCGGCACCCCCGACAGCCTGATCGAGGCGGTCGAGTTCGTCCGCACGCTGGAAAAACGCCAGGGCTTCAAGATCGCCTGGCCCGAGGAAATCGCCTACGAGAACGGCTTTATCGATGCGGCGTAGTTGGGCCGCCTAGCTGGTGAGTTGGGGAAATCATCATACGGCAGTTACCTTCGCGAGGTTATTTTAGTGCGTCGCCGAACCAACGCCTGAACATCGCCACACCAGGCGCTCAAAGGACAGCACCCGATATGACATCGTCCAGGTCCGCCGCGTCCCACTGCCTAAGCCTCAACACCCCGCAAGACACGGAAAGTTCACTCGGATGAAGATCGCGTGCCACATCCTATCCTATAATGTGGATCTGTTCATTGACCACGTTCTGGAAAACTCGGCACCAAATGTCGACAAGATCTTCATCACTTATTCCGTCCTGCCCTGGGGCTACAACAAGGAAGCCCGAAGCACGAAGACCAATCCGACGACCTTGCCACGCGTGATGCAAGCGATCAGCCGCCTTCGCGCTGTCACGGGACTGAACACTCCGATCGAA
>NZ_PEGG01000198.1 GCF_002737765.1 Caulobacter sp. B11
CTTGGCCGCGTGCACCCGGCCCCGCCCAGTTCCTCGGCGGTGACCACCTCGTTGGTGACCGTCTTGACCACATCGGGCCCGGTCACGAACATGTAGCTGGTGTCCTTCACCATGAAGATGAAGTCGGTCATGGCGGGGCTATAGACGTCGCCGCCGGCGCAGGGACCCATGATCACGCTGATCTGGGGCACGACGCCCGAGGCCATGACGTTTTCCATGAAGATGTCGGCATATCCGGCCAGGCTGTCGACACCCTCCTGGATGCGCGCGCCGCCGGCGTCGAACAGGCCGATCACCGGCGCGCCGACCTTCATGGCCTGGCGCTGCACCTTGACGATCTTGGCCGCGTGGGCGCCCGACAGCGATCCGCCGAACACCGTGAAGTCCTTGGAGAACACATAGACGATCTTGCCGTTGATCGTGCCCCAGCCGGTGACTACGCCGTCGCCGGGGATCTTCTGGTCCTGCATGCCGAAGTCGGCGCAGCGGTGCTCGACGAACATGTCGAACTCCTCGAACGAGCCTTCGTCGAGCAGCAGGTCGATACGCTCGCGCGCCGTCAGCTTGCCCTTGGCGTGCTGGCTGGCCACGCGCTTTTCGCCGCCGCCCGCGCGGGCCTGCTCGCGACGACGGTCCAGTTCTTCAAGGATGGTGTGCACGCGAACGCTCCCCTGCTCAAACCTGGCGGCTTGGCCACCTTATAAAAACGAGCCCTAGCGAGGCGCGCCCGGTCTGGCAAGGCGGCCCTTGCGGCAGTGCAGCAAGCGGCGGGATCGGAAGGTCAGCGCCGCAGGGCCGCGAACCATTGGTCCAGCGCCTCGGCCTCGATGGCCAGGGCCTGGGCCCGGGCCGCGGCCTCGGCGTCCTGACCCCAGATGTCGGCCTGGAAGATCTCCTCCAGCCGCGACAGGTCCAACGCCTTCCGGCCGGTGACGGCGCCGGCGCGAAGGGCCAGGGACAGCACGGTCGAGCCCAGCAGCCCCGCGCCATAGGCCACCCCGGCCAGGCTGAAGTCATCCAGGGTCAGGGCCAGGGCCTCGACGGCGGCCAAGGTCGCGGGCGGCTGGGGGGCGTGGACCACGGTGTTGACCGGGGCGAAGCTCAGGCCCAGCTCGGCCTTGGCCCAGTCCAGCATCGCGCCCCACTCGCGCGCCTGGCGCTCGACCAAGGGGGTCGGGTGTTCGGCGTGGTAGCAGAGCAGGTCCGAGCCGGCATAGGCGGCGACCTCGGCGGCGACCTCGGCCCGGGTCTCGGCGATCCGGTCGATGGCGGTGAAGGCCAGCCGCGTGGCGGGCATGGCGGTGGAATCGATGACCTCGACCTGGGCGTCCCACTCGCCGGCCACCAGCTGGGCCAGGGCCAGGCTGGGCAGGACCAGCGGCTTGCGGGCCGGCGACTTAGGCGTGCGGCCGTCCAGCTGCACGGCGAAACCGCCCTCGACGGGCGCCGCGGCGGCGAGCTTGTAGAAGCGGCGGGGGCGTTGCAGCAGGTCGGGTTTGTCGGCCACGGCGAAATATCCGGTTCGGGCGGACATCTACCTGATGTCCGCCACACGTTTCGAGGCGAGGGTGAGGCGCGGAGTCCTCGGCCCTAGAGCCCTTTCGCTTCAGATGGAGCCATCCAAAGCGCTCAAATGGACTCTAAACGTTTGATTCTAGAGCTTTCTATCCCGTTTTCAGAGCTCCATGAAAACGGGACAGGCCCTAGCGCCGCTTCAGCTGCTTGCGGGCGAACGGATCGGCCTCGGCCTCGTCCTCCGAGAAGCCGAACTTGGCGAAGCCGGCCTTCATCTCGGGGCTGAGCGGGGCCTCGATGTGCAACATGCCCACCGACGGGTGCGGCAGGTAGATCGAGCGGGCGTGCAGCTGCAGCTTCAGGCCCTCGGACAGCTGGCCGGCCTTGTCGTCGCTGTATTTCGGGTCGCCGAGGATCGGATGGCCGATGGCCTTCATGTGGGCGCGCAGCTGGTGCGTGCGGCCGGTATGCGGGCGCAAGGCCAGCCAGGTGACCCGCGGTCCGGCGCGGCTGATCGAGACATATTCGGTCTCGGCCGGCTGGGCGTCCTTGTCCTTGGGCTCGGCGGGCACGACCAGTTCGCGGTCGCCGACGCCGCGCTTGGCGAGGTGCAGCTCGATCACGCCCTCGACCGGGTGCGGGTTGCCCGCGACGATGGCCCAGTAGGTTTTCTGCGCCTTGCGCTTGGCGAACGAGCCCGACAGACGGGCCGCCGCGCCGGGGGTCTTGCCCAGCAGCAGCACGCCGGAGGTGTCGCGGTCCAGCCGGTGGACCAGCTTGGGCCGGTTGACGCCCTCGCCCCAGGCGCTCAGCAGCTTGTCGATGTGGTGGGTGGTCTTGGTGCCGCCCTGCACGGCCAGGCCGGCGGGCTTGTTCAGCGCCAGGACCTCTTCGTCCTCGTAGAGCACCAGCGACTTGGCGAAGGCGATGTCGCGCGGCGACAGGGCGCGCTTCTCGTCCTTGTCGGGCGCTTCGGGCAGCGGCGGGACGCGGACCTGGCTGCCGGCCGCCAGCTTGGTGTCGGCCTTGACGCGCGAGCCGTCGACCCGCACCTGGCCGGAGCGGAACAGCTTGTTGAGCTGGATGTGGTTGAGGTGCGGCCAGCGGCGCTTGAACCAGCGGTCGAGACGAACGCCGTCCTCGCCGTTGTCCACATAGAGGGTCCGAACTTCGTTCATGCCGCAAACATCCTGCGGGCGACGATCAGGCCCGCGAAAAGGGCCGCCACGGACAGAAGCACGCTGGCGGTCGTATAGGAAAAGGCCTGGCCGTAGGCGCGCTTCTGAATCATCAGCGCCACCTCCAGCGAAAAGGCCGAAAAGGTGGTGAATCCGCCCATGACGCCCACCGCCAGCAGAACGCGCCATTGTTCATGGTTAGCGTCGGCCTTGTGGGCGAGCCAGGACGCCAGGGCGCCCATCAGAAATCCGCCGACGACATTGACGGTAAAGGTGCCATAGGGCCAGGCCGAGCCCAGCAGGCGATAGGTCGAAAGGCCCACAAGATAGCGGGCGACGGAGCCGGCGGCTCCGCCAGCGGCCACGAGGAGCAGTTTGATCATGGGCCCTTATGCGCCGCGCAGCGCCATACGCCAAGCCGCCGCTACGATAACCATTTGTTTAAACCCTCTTCCTGCACCGGCCATTAAGCGCGCGGCCGCCATTCTGACGACACCCCCCTCCGGCCCGCCAGGTTCCATGTCGTTCGAAATCCGCGCTCCTGCCGACCCGCCCGAGCACCTCGCGCTCAGCGGACCGATGCTCAATCGCCTGGCCGGTTCCGACCTGGTGGCGCGCGGCTCTGTCAATGTCATCAGCGTCAAGGCGATCCGCCTCTGGGCCGGCGACTGGTGGGAAAAGAAGCGCGACGACGTCTGGACCTATGTCGACCGCAAGCTGGCGCAACATCTGGATCGCCAGGACCTGAGGGGCCGTGTCAACGAGGACGACTTCCTGATCGCCATGGCCCAGGACCAGGGTCTGGCCGCCCAGGCGGCCAGCGTCCGGATCCTCGAAGACGTTCTGACCCATGTGCTGGGCGCGGCCAGTCCGGAGGATCTCAACGTCCGCTCGGTGGTCGGCGTCGGACCTGACGGCCTGGTCTGCCGACGGGTCAACGCCGCCGTCGTTCTGGCCGCCAGGGCCCGGCGCGACTCCGCCCACTCGCCCCTGCGGCTGGACATCGAGCTCAGCGACGAGACACGGCGTACGCCGGTCGCCTTCACGACCGCCGGCGGGGTCGCCCTGCGGGTGGACTTCGCGCTGGAGCACGTCATCGGCCTGCGGCAGGGCGTGACGACCGCCGTGCGCATCGAGCCGATCGTCACCCATCTGGGGACCGGTCGCGCCATCAACAGCCGGGCGATCAGCCGCCTGCCCGACCGCGACGCGGCCTTCATTGACGAGGCGGCCCTGAAATTCGCCGCGGTGTTCGCGGCGGCCTCTCAGGGGCATGAGCGCCCCGACCTCATCGTTCCGGCCTCGTTCCGCACCCTAGGCACCCAGCGCGGCCGCGACCTGCTGACCGGCACCTCCGGCCTGTCCCTGGCCCAACTGCGCGGCGGAGTGATGATCGAGCTGATCGACATCACCCGCGGCACCCCCGCCGGCCGCCTGCTCGAGGTGGTCGGCCTGCTCAAGGCCCTGACCCGCGGGGTGATCGCCCGCATTCCGCCCGAGCGCGAGCCGTTGAAGAGCCTGCGCGACGCCCGGCTGTTCGGCGTCAGCCTCGACGCCTCGGACCTGGTCGGCCCCGCCGACAAGATCGCCGCCGAGATCATGGACTTTGGTCGCAACGCCCATGGCCTGGCCGCGATGACCATCCTGCAGGGCCTGCCGATCGAGGGCTATTTCACGGCCGCTGAAACCGCGGGCCTGTCTCATGCCGGTTTGAGAGCCAAGCTCCCGGCGGCTCCGGCGCAAAGGGCGGCCGCCTAGAGCGCCGCCCGTCCCTCGCCGACGGTCCGAATGATGTCGCGCGCCCGATAGACATCGGCGCCGGTCGGCGGCGGTCCCTTGCCGAACACGACTTCGAGCGACGCCGCCGGCGCTGGGCCGGGACCGAGATTGAAGCTCGTGCCCAGGCCGACTCCGATCCCGCCGCCCCGACCATAGCCGCCCGTGCCGCCGCCGATCGACAGGGTCGATCCCCGACGCGGGGCATCCTGGCGCATCGCCCGATCGGCCACCCGGAACCAGTCATAGCCGTCGCGCACCGCCAGCTCGGCGGCGCGCAGCAGGGCATAGTCGGCGACCTGGGCCTCGGGCGCGCCGGGTCCGCCCTGGAAGGACACGCGGTAGCGTCCGGCCTCCAGCCGATAATCCGAAAAGCCGGCCTGACCGGCGCGCGCTGCGCGGCATAGAGCGTTGGGGCGGTCGTGGCGCAGGCGCCCCAGCAGGACGGTGGCGGCGGCGAGGGCGATCAGGATTTCATGGCGCAATCTCCTCCTGACCTAACGAGCCGCCTCGGGCTCGTGTTCCGGCGCCGCCAGGCCCAGTCGATCGAGCATGACCTGGAAATCGCTCGGGATCGGCGCGGGTGATCCGCCGCTCGCCGCCCTCGGGATGGGGAAAGACCAGCCGGGCGGCGTGCAGCATCAGGCGCGGAACCGCCGTCCCGCCCAGCATCAACGCCCCGCCATAGCGGCTGTCGCCCGAGATCGGCCGGCCGATCGAGGCCATGTGAACGCGCAACTGGTGCATGCGGCCGGTATCCGGCGACAGCTCGACCAGGGCCGCCGTCGCATTGGACGCCAGGGGTGCGATAGCGGCTACGGCGTCCTCGGCGTCGGGATGGTCGGGCGGACAGACCCGCATATAGGCCTCGCGACCGATCGACTCGCGGCGCAGGGGCGAATCGATCTGGCCGCCGCGCGGCTCGGCGCCCCCGGCGCGACGATGGCCAGATAGGTCTTAGCGAAACCGCTTGGCCATCAGGGCCTTGCCCAGGAACGACGCGGCCGGCTTGGTCCTGGCGGTCAGGATCACGCCCGAGGTGTCGCGGT
>NZ_PEGG01000199.1 GCF_002737765.1 Caulobacter sp. B11
ACAGGTCCGGAGACTGGCCCATCAGGTCGCGGATGAAGCGGCGGGCTGAATCGGGGGCGTCTCCCTCGCCGGTAGTGCTGGCCAGGAACAGGGCGCGGCCGGTCAGGTCGCTCAGCGTCAGATCGGCCAGGGGCTTGAGGGTCACCGCCGCGCCGCCGGCGGTCAGGGCCCGGGCCGTGGCCAGGGCCAGCTCGTCGGCCAGGCCGGTCTGGCTGGCATGGGCCACCAGGATCGGCGCGCCCGTTCCGGCGGCGAACCGCTCGGCCTCGCGTCGCGCCGCCCGTCGCCGCAGGGCCTCGCGCCCGGCGATGGCCAAGCAGAACAGGCCATAAAGGCTGGCGACCAGGCCGGCCAACAGCCAGCGACGGGCCTCGGGAGACAGGGCCGCGATCATGGTTCGAGCATGGCGCGCAGGGCCGGCGACAGCCGCTCTTCCAGGCCGTCCGAACCCCGGCTGAGGATCAGGGCGGCCAGGCCCAGCCGCGTCGCCAGGGCTTCGCCCGACTCGGGGCCCAGCACGGTCAGGGCCGTGGCCCAGGCGTCGGCCAGCATGCAGTTGGGATGCAGCACGGTGACGCTGACCACGCCCCGGTCGGCGGGCGCGGCGGCGGCCGGGTCCAGGGTATGGGCGTAGCGTCGGCCGGCATGGTCGAAGAAGCGGCGATAGTCGCCGGAAGTGGCGCAGGACAGCTCGTGCAGGGCGACCAGGGTGCGCGGGCTCTGGTCCTCGGCAGCCGGCGGCCGTTCCAGCTCGACCCACCAGGGCTGGCCGTCCGGCTTGGCCCCGGCGCCGCGCAGCTCGCCGCCCACCTCGACCAGATAGGCGCGGGCCCCGGCGCGATCGAGGGCGGCGGCGACCAGATCGACCGCGAAGCCCTTGGCGACGCCGTTGAGGTCCAGCCTCAGGTCGCCGGGCTGGAACAGCCGGTCGCCCTCCAGTTGGACCCGCCGCCAGCCGTCCGGCGCGTGGGCGGCCAGCGCCGCTTCGCGGCTCGGCGGCGCGCCCGAAAAGGCGCTGGGCCCGAAGCCCCACAGGTCGGTCAGGGCCCCCAGGGTCGGATCGAAGGCCCCGTCGCTGGCCTGGGCCACGTCCAGCGCGGCCCGCAGCACCTGGGCCATGCCGGACGGCAGGACCGTCCAGCTTCCGGCGGCGGCGCGGTTGAAGCGCGACAGGTCCGACAGCGGCTCCCAGGCGCTCATCTGGGCGCAGACCTGGTCCAGTTCGTGCTGGATCCGGGCTGTCAGGGCGGCGGGCGAGGCGGTGGGCGGGGCCACCAGCTTGACCCGCCAGGTCGTGCCCATGGTCGCGCCGTTCAGGGTCAGCACCGCGCCGCCGATCGGGCGGGCGGGCGGCTGGGCCAGCAGGGGGACGAGGACGCGGGTCATTCGGATCCGGACGCTACAAGCGCGTCGTCCCCCGAACGGGTCGGGGGACGACGGTCTGGGGTTAGGGCCGCAGGGCTTCCAGGGTGGCGGTGTAGCTGGCCGAGAAGCCGTCGCCGGCCAGGGGGTGTTGGGGGCCGGCGCCGCGCCGGGGGCGGGCGGGGCCATGGCGGGGCCGCCGGGACCGCGCCCGGTCTCGCCGCCGCGGGCGGTGGCGTTGAGCCAGTACATGCCGGCTTCCGGGAAGACGACCTTGAAGGCGCCGTCGGGGCCGGTCTTCAGCTTGATCTCGTCGGGCGCGGCGCGATAGCGCGAGGCCCCGGGGACCAGGGTCACCTCCAGATCGGCGGCCGGCTTGCCGTCGAGCAGGAAGCGGAAGGTCGCCGCCTCGCCCGAGACGATGTCGTTGGGATGGGTCACGGGAACCAGTTCCAGGCCCTTGCCGGTCGGCTTCAGCACGGCGTCGGTGGGGGCGTCGCGGGTGACGAAGGTCTCGTTGCGATTGCTGCCCCGGATGGTCTTGAGGTCGGCGGCGCCGGCCGGGACCTGCTTGAGGAACTCGTCGGCCGCGCCGCGGAACCGCTTGACCTCGCCGTTCTCGGTCCAGCTGGCCTGGACGCTGCTGGAGGCCGCGACGATCTTGTAGGTGCCCGGCTTGGACAGCTGGACATCGAAGGTCGAGCGGTACTGGGCGGTCTGGGCGTGCTGCAGCTTTTCAGTCGAGCCGTCCGGGGCCATCACCACCACCCCGTCCAGCCGCATGGGCCGGTGGTCGGCGTAGAACAGCTCGTTGGAGATCGCCGCATCGACGCTGACCCAGGCGCTTTCGCCCGACATCACCGTGAACGAGGGCACCATCCAGGCGCGGTGGGCCTGGGCGGAGACGGGCAGGGCGAGGGCCAGGCCGGCGGCGGCGAGGGCCAGGAGAGGCTTGCGCGAGGTCATGTCGGCGTTCCTTGCTGTACGGGGGCTATTTGACGGAGACGGTGACGGCGCCCAGTTCGCTGGCGCCCTTGGCGGTGGCGGCCTTGCCCGGCTTGCCCCAGGTGAAGGGCACCCGGACGGCCTCGTGGCCGCCGACTTCGCGCGCCGCCTCGACCACCAGGGTGTAGGCGCCGGGCTTGAGCTTCGACAGGGGTGATTTGCCGCCGCTGAACACCAGCTTCTGCGGGCCTGGCGCGCGGGTCGCGCCGCTGATCCGTCGGCGGGGAAGCTCATGGTCCGGCCGGCCTTGCGCCACCACTGACGCATGTCCTTGAGCCACTTGCCGCCGTTGTCTTCCTTGTTGTCGGCGTCGT
>NZ_PEGG01000200.1 GCF_002737765.1 Caulobacter sp. B11
CAGGCGCAGGCCGGCCTGATCCTTGTCGAGGATACGCATCACCACCCGCTCGCCCATCCGGGCCGGCAGGGTCGAGACGCGGACATCCAGGCTCTTGCGCCGAGGGCCAGAGAGATCCGCCCATCCTGGGGCAGGCGCTTTTCGGCGATGTCCAGCTTGGCCATGACCTTGACCCGCGAAACCAGCATCGAGGCGATGCGCGGCGACAGGCTGAGAACCTCGCGCAGAACGCCATCGATCCGCAGCCGGACGATAAGCGCCTGCTCGAAGGGCTCGATATGAATGTCGGAGGCGCCAGCCGCACGGCTTCGGCGATCAGGCCGTTGATCAGGCGGATGATCGGCGCGTCGTCCTGCGGATCGAGCAGGTCGGCCGCCGCCGGGGATGTCCTCAAGCAGCAGACCAAGCCCGCCCTGAGGTTGAGGCTGTCGGCGCTGGACGCCGAGGCCAGGCCAGCGCCGGCATAGACCTCCGAAAACTTACGATCGAAGACCGGCGGCGACATGAGCTCGATGGCCAGCGGCAGCCCGAGCGCCCGGCGCACCTCGACCAGGGCAATGGGGTCATAGCCTTCACGGACGCCGACGACCGCCTGCTCGCCCAGGGACAGCAGGACCACGCCGTTACGCTTGGCGAAGCCGTAGGCGAGCATGGGCGCGGTCATTTCTGCCCGGCCGGAGCGGCGGCTGACGGGGCCACGGGAAGGGCCGCGTTCAGATAGTCACGCATGACGGCGTCGAGGGAATTGTCGCCGTCCGGCGTGGTCATGGCCGGCAGGTTGCGCATGTAGTCGTAACGCGGCGCGGTGACGTTGCGGGCGTCCTCGACACTACGAATGATGCGGGGACGGATGAAGACCATCAGGTTTGTCCGGCCACGCTCGCGCGCGGTGCTCCGGAACAGGGCCCCAAGGCCCGGGACGTCGCCCAGCAGCGGCGTGCGCTGGACCGACATGGTTTCCTGCTGATCGAGCAGGCCGCCCAGGACGACGATGTCGCCGTCGTCCACCAGGGCCGTCGTCTCGATCTCGCGCTTGTTGATGATCAGCTCGCTGGACCCCACGCTGACCGGTCCTTTGACGCTGGAGACCTCTTGGCGAAGGAACAGGGTGATGCCGCCGCCGGCGTTGATCTGCGGCTTGACCTCCAGCTGCACCCCGACGTTCTGGCGCTGAATGGTGCGGAAGGGGTTTGAATTGGAATCCCCCAGCACCTCACCGGTGGTGATCGGCACTTCCTGGCCGACCAGGATGCGAGCCTCTTCATTGTCCAGCGTCATGATCGACGGCGTCGACAGCAGGTTCGAGCCGGCGTCCTTCTTCACCGCGTTGATGATCGCGCCGAACAGGGCGTCGCCGCTGCGGCCGACCACGCCGGAGGTCACGCCCGAGGCGGTCAGCAGTGAACTGATGGCCGCGTCGCGCACCGAGGTCAGGGCGGTGGAGTCGCCGTCCGACGGCTTGCCGCTCGCTCCGGCCGCCACCAGGGGCAGCAGGCTCGGCGAGGCGTTGGTATAGTTGGTGGCGATGAACGGGATCGTGCCGTTCGAGCCGCCGAGCAGCAGTTGGACGCCGAGTTGCTTGGCGGTGGTGTCGGAAACCTCGACGACGATGGCCTCGACCAGGACCTGCTCGCGGCGGATGTCCAGCTGGCGGATGACCTCGGCCAGGGTGCGCTGGGTCTCGGGCGGGGCGCTGATGATCAGGGCGTTGGCGCCGGGATAGCGCGCGACGCTGGCCTGGGCGCCGCCGGTGGCCGAGGCGGGGGCCGTCGGGTCGGAAGCGGTCGAGGCCGCGCTGCTCGCGGCGTTGGTCGTCCGGCCCGCGCCGAGCGACCTGGCCGAAACGCCCAGGGACGAGGCCGAGCTCTGGCCGACCAGCTGCTGCAGGACGGGGAGCATCTGCTCGGCATTGGCATGGCGCAGGAAGACGACCCGCACGTCGTCGCTGGACTCGGCCCGGCGATCCAGGTCGGTGATGATCGGCAACAGGCGCTGGACGGCGTCGGCGTCGCCGCGCAGCAGGACCGAGTTGCTGCTTTCGACCGCCACCACGGCCACCGCGCCGCGACCACTTTTGCCGTCCGCGCCGGGGGCGGCCATGATCTCGTTGATGACCTGTGCGATCTCGCGCGCGGAGCTGTTGGTCAGGGTCACGGTGTGGACGGTCGCGCGGTCTTGATCGACCTGGGCCAGCAGGGCGCGAATGCGGCGGACATTGTCGGCATAGTCGGCCACCACGATGGCGCCGCCCCGCGGATTGGCCACCACCTGGCCCTGAGGCCCTATCAGCGGCTTGAGCATGTCGACGGCGCTGGCCGCGTCGAGGGTTCTCAGGCGGAACACCTCGGTGGCGAACTGCCCCCCGGCCGTGCTGGGCTGGCGGGCGGCGTTCTCGGAAGGCTCGATACGATAGGCGCCGGCGCCGGCGGGCGTGGCGACGAAATTATTGGCCCTCAGGGTGGCCAGGAACACCTCGAAAAGCTCACGGCGATTGAGCGGACCGTTACTGGCGACCGTCACCGTGCCCTTGACGCGCGGGTCGATGATGAAGGTCGTTCCCGTCGACTTGGCGACATCCTGGATGAACACCCGGATGTCGGCGTCCTGGACGTTCAGCACCTGGGTCTGGGCCCGCGCCGGCGCGGCCGGCAGGACGGCGCCGCCCAAGACCAGCGCCGCGGCGATGGCCAGAACGGAGGTTCGTGGCGAAGGGGCCTTGATCATTGAATTTCCGGGAACGAGAGGGTGCTGCGCGCGCCGCCGCGCGACAGCTCGACATGGTCTGCGGCGACCGAGGCCAGAGTCACGCCGTCGGCGATCGTCTCGCCCACGGCGTAGGATTTCTGCACGCCGTCCGAGCCGGCGATGATGGCGGACCCGCCGCCGACGCCGCCCGAGCGGACGCCGAACAGGCGGAAGGCCTCACCGGTCGCGCCGCTGGGCGAGACGGCTCCGCCGGAGACTCCGAAAGCGTCGAAGCTGGCCAGGATGCCCAGATCGGCGCGAGGCCTCGATGGCGCGACCGGCGCCGCCACCGGCCCCATCGGCGACGCGACGATCCAGATCAGGCGCGCCGCCTGGGTGGCGATGGCCAGGGCGAGAAGCACCTCCAGCACCAGAACCATCCTGGCGTTCGGCGCGCGGAAAAGATCTGTGAGATTCAAAGGGTCCCGCCGACTGGTCGCTTCTGACAAAGCGGATACCGCGAGGCCGACGCAGATCTGCGACAGTTCAGCGACAGTATGATGACAAACGCTCCCCACTCGGATGAATGGGGAGCGTTTTACAGGCCGCGATTTGACCGTTCAGTCTTCGAGAAACGGAGCGGGAAAGCCCCTCCCCGTTCAGGCCCTAGAATTTGGCCTGGGCCGAGAGCGAGAAGACCCGGCCGGTTCGATAGGTGTTGATATCAATCCGGTTGCCGGCCGCGGATTGATATTCTTCATGCTCCTGTCCCGTAAGGTTTCGGGCTTCAAACTTAAGTTCGATTTCACGCCCCAACATCTCGATTCCTTGGCGAGCGACAAAGTCAATCGTGACACCAGGGTATTCAAAGGCGTCGGGCTGGCCGCTGTTCACCAGGCCACGGCTGGTAACCCGCTTACTGGCATAGTTGATCAGCAGGGTCTGCTGCGACAAGCGATCGGTGTCTTCGAGACCAAACTGAACGTTAGCCACATGATCGGATTGCCCAGTCAATGGGGCCCCATCGCGGAAGTAGTCCGTCGCGATCGTCGAACTCGCCGAGAACGCAGAGACAGTGTCGGTTGCCGATAGCTTTAGTTTCGACTTGGAATAGGTATAGTTCGCAATCGCTACAAAGCGCCTATTGGCCCAGAAATCGGCCTTCCAATCGGACAGGTCGAAGTATTTTTGAACTTCAAACTCGGCTCCGTAGAGGTCCGCCTTGGGGGCATTGGCGAAGCTGGTCGTAAAGTCATCGCCCGAGACATAGGTCTCGATGGGATTTTTGATCTGCTTGTAAAATCCAGAAACAGTGAAACGCTGTTCACGATCAAAGAACCATTCGTAACGCGCTTCTGCATTGGTCAACTCGCTGTCGACCAGAAGTGGATTACCGCGATAGTTACGGTTGCTCTCGGGATCGAAGTAGAACTGATATATCAGTTCACGGAACTGGGGCCGAGCAATGGTCTTGGACGCGCTCGCGCGCACTTGCATCTCTGGATTAAGATGCCAGGTCAATGTCGCTGACGGCAAGACATAGTTTTCGTCAAGCTTCGTCGCGGCAAGCGACGCACCAGGCGTATTAAAGATCTGTAGCGGTGAAACTTCTTGTTTTGCCGTTTCGTATCGAACGCCCGCATCATATTCAAAAACGTCAAAAAGTGACCCGTTGACCTTCGCATAGGCAGCGTGGTTCAGCAAAGTCGCCCGGAAGGCGGGGTTTCCTTCGTTAGTTTCCACCAGGGCGATATCAAAGTTGCTGATGACTTCTGGAGCCAGGAGCAGATCGGGCCGCAACATGTCGACCCCACGGGGGAAGGAGCTTGGCGCCTGAAACTGGAAGTCCCGGCGAGAACTCGTGCGCCGTGTGGAGAGGTAGGCGTATCCGACGGTAGCCGAATAGCCAGGCGCAAACTTATAGGTCGTATCTAGGCCGCCAGAGAAAAGATCCTCGTTAAGCTTTGAGTAACTAACTGTAGCATTTCCTCCATTGCCGTTATTCAGGCGGTTAGCGTAGTATTTGCCATACGGATCTGCAGCAGCATTAGTTTTGACATACTCAAAATTGAGTTCAGCCGGCGCTTCGCGCTTTGTATTGGCGAAGCTAGCGCGGACGTCGACATTGATTTTGTCCGTCGGTTTGAATTCACCGACAAACTGCGTATTCGCGAGCTGACGTTCGTACCAGGCGGTGTCTTGGTCCATGTAGCTGACATTGGTGCCCTTACGATTCCCGACCCCAAGGCGCGCATTCTTGATCGTGTCGTGGACGTAGAGATTGGTCCAGCGGATCGTGTTGTCACCAAAGCCCAGCGATGTTCCGACCAGGCCGTTCAGCACAACGCGATTATCGGTCGACACGCGACGGAAGTCGGATTCCTTATCCGCCAGATCAGACTGCAATGAACTCTGATTGAGGGCGCTTCGCGACGACCATTTGTTGCTGTAGCCCACCGTGGCGATCAGGCCGAGATCAACCGAGTCCAGGTCGAAGGGCCTGCCCGCCGTCATGTCGACGGAGAAGTTAGCCGGCAAGTGGTTCCAGGTCTGCAGAACGGCATTGCGGCCCGTCACCAGTTGGCTGGCGATAGGCGCGGTGTCGACCTGACCGGAACTAATGCGTTTACCGCTGGCGAGGAACGCGCCCAAGGCGGACGGCGTGTCACGGTTGCCGTTGTCGAACCCGCTCCAGTCGGTCTTGCTGCCGTAGTAGGAGTAGCCGAGTTGATTAGTGGTCTCGGAGTCAGCCGAAACCGACCCACCAAAGCTGAAGAAGGCTTCCTTCGGAATGGACTT
>NZ_PEGG01000201.1 GCF_002737765.1 Caulobacter sp. B11
AAAGCCAACGTGGTCGGCCTGCTGGAGGGTCGACTGATCGTGCAGCTGAAGGAAGACGGCCTGGGCGCAGGGCCGGCGACCTGGTGGCGACAACGCCTGACGCGGCCTTGACCTCCAGCCTGATCTTCTCGCCCTCGGCCCTGCAGTCGGTCGACCAGCTGACCGTCACCGACCATGTCGTGGTCGCGGCGGTCTATGACAATGTCAGGGGCGGGGTCGTCGCCTTCAGGCCGACGGGCGGCGCCTGGACCAAGGCCGCCCTGCCGGGCCTGCCCAACGCCTCGGTCTCTCTGGGCTCGCACGCCGACGAGGGCGACCAGATCTTCTACAGCGTCGAGGGCTTCACCACCCCGACCCAGCTGAAACTGGCCGACGCGGTCAGCGGCGCGTCCGAGACCGTCAAGGCTTTGCCCGCGCAGTTCGAGGGCGGCAATCTCGAGGTCGAGCAGAAGGTCGCCACCTCCAAGGACGGGACCAAGGTTCCCTATTTCCTGATCCATCCCAAGGGCCACAAACATGATGGCTCCAACCCGACCCTGCTGCACGCCTACGGCGGCTTCAACCTGTCGAAACTGCCGGTCTATGACCCGCTGATCGGCAAGCTGTGGCTGGAGAAGGGCGGCAGCTACGCCGTGGCCAATATCCGCGGCGGCGGCGAGTTCGGCCCCGCCTGGCACGACGCGGCCCTGAAGGAACACCGCCAGCGGGCCTTCGACGACTATTTCGCCGTCGCCGAGGACCTGATCGCCAAAAAGATCACCTCGCCGCGTCACCTGGGGGCCTATGGCCGCAGCAACGGCGGCCTGCTGATGGGCGTGGCCCTGACCCAGCGGCCCGAGCTGTGGAACGCGGTGGTGGTCGAAAGTCCGCTGCTGGACATGATCCGCTACACGGTGCTGCCGGCCGGGGCCTCGTGGATCGGCGAGTATGGCGACCCGGCCATACCGGCCGAGCGGGCCTGGATCGAGGCCTATTCGCCCTATCAGAACCTGAAGGCCGGGGTGAACTATCCGCTGGCCTATATCACCACCTCGACCAAGGACGACCGCGTCCACCCCGGCCATGCCCGCAAGTTCGCCGCAAGGCTGGACGACCTGAAGGTCGACCACCTCTATTTCGAGAACACCGACGGCGGTCACGCCAATGGCGCCGACCCCAGGTCCAACGCGCGCCGCTGGGCGCTGCACTACACCTACCTGGCACGCCAGCTGAGGGATCACTAAGTCTATGCGAAGCCTTATCCTTGCCCTCCTCGCATCCACGAGCCTCATGACCGCAGCGCACGCCGCCGATCCTGCCCCGCCCGCCAGTACTGAAGCGCGCACGCCGCTGTCTGAACTGGGCAAGGACGATCCCTACCTCTGGATGGAAGAGATCGAGGGAACCCGGGCCATGGACTGGGCCAAGGCCCAGAATGCTAAAACCCTGCCGGTGCTGCAGGGCGACGCGCGCTACGCCACCCTGGAAAGCCAGGCCCTGGCCATCCTCAACGCCAAGGACCGGGTGCCGGGCGTATCGTTCGCCGGCGACGGGTCCCTGCGCAATTTCTGGCAGGACGCCGACCATGTGCGCGGCCTGTGGCGCAAGACAGCGCTGGATAGCTACCGCACGGCCGAGCCGGTCTGGGAGACCATTCTCGACATCGACGCCCTGTCGAAGGCCGAGGGCGCCAACTGGGTGTTCAAGGGCGCCAGCTGCCTGCCGCCCGAAGACACCCGCTGTCTGGTCACCCTGTCGGACGGCGGCAAGGATGCTGTGACCGTCCGCGAGTTCGACACCGCGACGAAAAGCTTCGTCGCGGGCGGCTTCGCCCTGCCCGAAGGAAAACAAAACTATAGTTGGCTGGACAGGGACACCCTGCTGGTCGGCCGTGAATGGGAGCCGGGTCAGGTCACCAAGTCGGGCTATGCCTATGTGCTGAAGACCGTGAGGCGCGGCCAGCCCCTGAGCGCCGCCACCGAGCTGTTTCGGGGCGTCGAAACCGACGTGGCCGTCAGCCCGTTCGTGCTGCGCGACGCCGACGGCAAGGTGGTGGCGGTGATGGCCAGCCGCGGCGTCACCTTCTTCGAAAGCGAGTATCACCTGCTGACCGACCAGGGGTCGGTGAAGCTGGACCTGCCGCTCAAGGCCTCGATCCAGGGCTATGTCGCCGGCCAGATGGCGGTGCTGATGGAGCAGGACTGGCCGCAAAAGGGCTTCAAGACCGGCGACCTGATCAGCTTCGATCTCGCCGCCCTGAAGGCCGCCCCCACGACGGCCAAGGCCACTCTGGTTCTGCGTCCGACCGCGCGGCAGTCGGTGGAAAGCGTCACCACCACTCGCACCAAGCTGGTCGTGGCTCTGCTCGACAACGTCAAGGGCGCGGCCAAGGTCTTCACCCACGGCGCCCAGGGCTGGGCGGGCCAGGACCTGGCCCTGCCGGCCAATTCCTCGATCGGCCTGGGCTCGTCGGCCGAGACCGATGAGCGCCTGTTCGTCACCGTGACCGGCTACCTGGCCCCGACCACCTTCTGGCTGGCCGACGCCGGCACGCTGGGCCTGGAACAGGTCAAGGCCTCGCCGGCCCGCTTCGACGCCTCAACCCATGTGGTCGAGCAGTTCGAGGTCGCGTCGTCGGACGGGGTGAAGATCCCCTATTTCGTCGTGCGTCCCAAGGGCGTGAACTACGACGGAACCGCCCCGACCCTGCTCTACGCCTATGGCGGTTTCCAGGTGCCGATGACCCCGGCTATTCGGGGACGATGGGCAAGCTGTGGCTGGAGCGCGGCGGCACTTATGTTG
>NZ_PEGG01000202.1 GCF_002737765.1 Caulobacter sp. B11
CGCCGCCCGCGACCTTTCATGAAGGTGACGGGCAGGTCGTGATCGGAACCCAGATGGACAAGACCCAGGACGTCTTTCAGACCCATGGCTGGCGCCAGATGCTGCTGACCCGCTGCGAGGGCCTGGCGCCGATCCCGACGGCGGTGGCCCATCCTTGCGACCCCGTCTCGATCGAGGCGGCCTGCGAAGCCGCCGCCCGGGGCCTTATCACCCCGATCCTGGTCGGGCCCGAGGCCCGGATCCGCGCCGTCGCCGACAAGGCGGGCCTGGACATCAGCGGCTTTCGGCTGGAGGCCACCGCCCACAGCCACGCCTCGGCCGACCGCGCCGTGGCCCTGGTCCGGTCGGGCGAGGCCAGCCTGCTGATGAAGGGCTCGCTGCACACCGACGAGCTGATGGGGGCGGTGACCAACGCCGCCACCGGTCTGCGCACCGCCCGCCGCATCAGCCACGTCTATCTGATGGATGTGCCGCGCTATCCCCGGCCGCTGCTGATCAGCGACGCGGCGATCAACATCGCCCCCTCGCTGGAGGACAAGCGCGACATCGTCCAGAACGCCATCGACCTGGCCCATGTGCTGGGCATCGACCAGCCGCGCGTCGCCATTCTGTCGGCGGTCGAGACGATCAATTCCAAGCTTCAGTCGACCCTCGACGCGGCGGCCCTGTGCAAGATGGCCGACCGGGGCCAGATCACCGGCGGCCTGCTGGACGGCCCCCTGGCCTTCGACAACGCCGTCAGCCCCGAGGCGGCTCGCGACAAGGGCATCGTCTCGCAGGTCGCGGGCCAGGCCGATATCCTGATCGTGCCCGACCTGGTGTCGGGCAACATCCTGGCCAAGCAGCTGACCTTCCTGGCCGGGGCCGACGCTGCGGGCGTGGTGGCGGGGGCTCGCGTTCCGATCATCCTGACCAGCCGGGCCGACCCGGAAGCCGCGCGGATCGCCTCCTGCGCGGTGGCGGTGCTGATGGCCCATGCCGCCCTGGCCAGCCTGCCCGGTCCCCTGGCGTGACCGACGCCGTCCTGACCCTGAACGCCGGCTCGTCCAGCCTGAAGTTCGCGCTGTTCGCCCGCCGCGACACCGGCGTGACGGAGCTGTTTCATGGCCAGATCGAGGGCGTCCAGAGCGCGCCGCACATGATCGCCCGCGACGCCGCCGGCGTAATCCTGACCGAACAGCGCTGGGCGCCGGACAGCGGGATGAACCACGAAGCCTTCCTGGCCCCGCTGCTGGCCTTCGTCGAGGCCCATCGCGGGGGGCGACCCTGACCGCGGTCGGCCACCGCATCGTGCATGGCGGTCCCGACCTGCATGAGGCGGTGCGGATCGACGCGCCGCTGATGGCCCGGCTGGAGGCCCTGTCGCCCCTGGCCCCGCTACACCAGCCGCACAACCTGGCCGCCGTCCGCGCCGCCCAGGCCGCCCTGCCCGGCCTGCCCCAGGTGGCCTGTTTCGACACCGCCTTCCACCACGGCCACGCCGATGAGGTCACCCACCTGGCCCTGCCGCCGCCCTGGCATGAGCAGGGCGTTCGCCGCTACGGCTTCCATGGCCTGTCCTACGCCTTTGTCAGCGAGCGGCTGCGGGCCCTCGACCCGCAATTGGCGGCCGGGCGGGTGATCGTCGCCCACCTCGGCAACGGGGCCAGCCTCTGCGCCCTCAAGAACGGGGCCAGCGTCGACACCACCATGGGCTTCACCACCCTGGACGGCCTGATGATGGGCACCCGCTGCGGATCGCTGGATCCCGGGGTGATCCTCTACCTGCAGCAGCAGGCGGGGCTGTCGATCCAGGCGGTGGAGACCCTGCTCTATACCCAGTCGGGCCTGCTGGGGTGTCGGGCCTGTCGGGCGACATGCGCACCCTGCTGGCCAGCGCCGAACTGCGGGCCCGCCAGGCCGTCGAGCTCTACACCTTCCGCATCGCCCGCGAGGCCGGGGCCCTGATGTCGACCCTGGGCGGGCTGGATGGCCTGGTGTTCACCGCCGGGGTCGGCGAGCACGCCCCCGCCATCCGCGCCGCCGTGGCCGAGCGTCTGGCCTGGACCGGTCTGAGGCTGGACGGCCGCCGCCAACCTTGCGGGCGAAGGGCTGATCAGCGCGCAGGACTCGGCGATCCGGGCCTGGGTCATTCCCACCAATGAAGAGGCGATGATCGCCTTGGACACTGCCCGAACCCTGGGCGCTCAAGCGGTCTAGGCGGAAACCTCGCAAGCCGCCGCGCGACGCAGGGCGTCGGCCAGGCGATCGAGGCCAGCGATGTCGAGGTCGCCGTCGAACGGCAGGCTGATCAGGCTGATGGACAGGTGGTCGGCGACCGGCATGTCGTCCATCGCGGCCGAGGCCGGATAGACGCCCACCGATTCCGGAAACAGGCCCTCGGCCAGCAGCCGTTCGGCGACGCCGTCGGCGGCGCCGTCGGGCAGGGTCAGGGCGCAGGCTCCCGACACCCAACTCATGCCCCAGCCCGGCTGGAAGCCGACCGGGGCGTCGATCAGCAGCATCCGCAGGCGCTGGGCGGCGGTGGCCAGACGCAGGCGCTGGTGCGGCCAGGCGTCCAGGCCGCTCTCTCCGTCGAAACCGGGCGCGCTCAGGCGGTCGATGAAGGCGCTGTCCTCGCTAGCCAGGAACACGCCCTGGCCGCCGGGCAGGCCGACCAGCACGGGGACGGCGGCGTCCATGATCCCGTCAAAGGCCTCGAAGGCGTCGACCAGGATCGGCAGGCCGGTCTCGGCGCGGAAGGCGGCCCAGGCCTGAAGGTCCGGGGCGCGGCCAAAGGCGCAGCAGGGCACGATGGCCTCCAGCGGCCCCGGGGCTTCGGGCAGGCGCTCGCGCAGATGGCCCGGATCGAACATCCAGCTATAGGGGTCGACATCGACCAGCCAGGGCACGAGGCCGGCGGCGGCGATGCCGTCGAGGGTCTCGCGCGAAGCCAGGGCCGAGACCACGCAGATCCCGCCCGGACGCACATCCAGGGCGATCAGGGCGTCGGCCAGGGCCTCGGTCCGGTCCAGGGCGACGCGCACGGAGGTCGGGTGTGCGAAGCGAAACTCCAGCCGGGTCTCGACGCCGCTGGCCAGGCCGCGCAGGGCCGCCTCGATCGCGGCGAAGTCCAGCGGCACAGCCGGCGCGGCGGACTTGCCGCGGGCGGCGGCGGGAGGCGGGACGGACGCGGCGGCGAACTTGGAGGACATGGGGTTTCCGCGAGAAACGGATCTGCCTTGAGGGCATCACCTACTGGTTAACCAACCGTATCGACTGACTCGCCCTGCCCGCATGCGGCGCGCCGTCGCGGGTCAAGCTTCACACTTGGGCAGGAGCCTGCCATGAGTCGCGCAGTTCGCGCTTCAAAACCTTGCCGATATGGCTGCGCGGCAGGGCGTCGAGCAGATGCAGCTCGGCCAGGCGCTGGGTCTTGCCGAGGCGGGCGTTAACGGCCGCGCGCAGGGCCTCGGCGTCGATCGCCGCCCCGGCCTTCAGGGCCACGAAGGCGACCGGCGTCTCGCCCCAGGCGTCGGACGGCACGCCGACCACGGCCGCCTCGGCCACGGCCTCGTGCTTGAGGATCTCGGCTTCCAGATCGCTGGGATAGATGTTGAAGCCGCCGCTGATGATCATGTCCTTCTTGCGATCCATCAGGGTGAGGAAGCCCTCCTCGTCGAACCGGCCCACATCGCCGGTGCGGATGAAGCGCTCGCCCTCGGGCGAAACCCAGGTGGCCTCGGCCGTCTTGCCGGGCTGGCCGTGATAGCCGTTCATCATGCCCTGCGAGCGGCCGACGATCTCGCCGACCACGCCGGGGCCGACCTGGACGCCGTCCTCGTCGATCAGGCGGATGTCGTGGCCGGGGGCCGGGCGGCCCACCGTGTGCAGCTTGTCGGGGTGCTCATGGCAGATGAGGATGCAGGTGCCCCCGCCCTCGGTCATGCCGAAATACTCGACCAGGCCGCCGGGCCAGCGGGCCAGGACCTGGGCCTTGAGCTCGGCCGCGAACGGGGCGCTGGTGCAGAACTTCATGTGGAAGCTCGACAGGTCGAACTGGTCGAAGTCCGGATGCTCGAGGATACGGCGGTACTGCACCGGCACCAGCATGGCGTGGGTCACGCGGTGCTGCTGGGCCAGTTGCAGGAAGCGCCCGGCGTCGAACTTCTTCATCAGCACCACCGTGCCGCCGCCCGCCAGGATCGGGAAGAAACAGACCAGGGTGGTGTTGGAATAGAGCGGGGTCGACAGCAGGGCGACGGCGGTCTCGCCATAGCCGATGGCGCCCGGGCCGCGCAGCAGGTGGCGCCAGCGCATGCCGTGCGACTGGACGATGCCCTTGGGCGCGCCGGTGGTGCCGCTGGAATAGATGATGTTGAACGGATCGTCCGGGGTGATGGTCACCGGGGTCGGGACCGCGCCCGCCGGGGCCAGCCAGGCCTCGAAGGCCTCGCCGCTGTCGCAGCCGTCCAGGGCGATGAACCGCGCCGTGATCTGGTCGCGCACCGCGGCCAGCTCGGCCGCCACGCCGGCGTCGACGAAGAACAGGATCGCGCCGCAGTCGGCGACCATGCCGGCCAGGGCCTCGGGCGTCGAGGACGGGCCAGGGGCGCCACCGCCACCCCGGCCCGCAGTCCGCCCAGGAACAGGGCCGCATAGGGGATCGAGGACAGGGCGCAGACCGCCACGGCCTGGCGCTGGGCCACGCCGTCGCGCTGCAGCGACGCGGCCACCCGGTCGACCAGGGCGTCGAAGGCGGCGAAGCTGATCGTCTCGCCGGTCTCCATGATCACCGCCGGATGGTCCGGCGTCGCCGCGGCGCGCAGCCGCAGGATGTCGCCGATCGTGCCGAAGTCGGCGGCCAGCATGGCGTCGAGGGGGGTCATGGGGTCTGTCCCTAAAGCTACTTGAGGCGGGGCAAACCCCCTCCGGCCCTCTGGGCCACTCCCCCAAAGGGGAGGATTTACGCAGATCAGATGCTCCCCCTCTGGGGGAGCTGTCGCGGAGCGACTGAGGGGCTCGCCGCCCCTAGGCGTCCTTGAAGCCCTTGCCTTCGGCGACCAGGCGCTCGAGCAGGGCCGAGGGCTTGAAGTCGTCGCCCAGCGTGGCGTGGAACTCCTTCATCTTGGCCAGGATCCGACCAGTTCGCCCCAGAACATCGGGCCGCCCGAATAGACCGGCCAGCCATAGCCGTTGATCCACACCGTATCGATGTCGGACGCGCGGATGGCCTTGCCCTCTTCGAGGATCTTGGCCCCCTCATTGACCATCGGATACAGGCAGCGCTCCAGGATCTCCTGGTCGGTGATCTCGCGGCGCTGGATCTGGCGGCTCTCGGCGAAGTCGCGGATCACCTGCTCGACCACCGCCGAGGGCTTGGCGACGCGGTTTTCGTCATAGTCGTAGAAGCCCTTGCCGTTCTTCTGGCCGCGGCGGTCCATCTCGCACAGCACTTCACGCACGGTCGAGGAGCTGGTCTTGGCCGGATCCCAGCCGATGTCGAGGCCGGCCAGGTCGCTCATCGCGAACGGACCCATGGGCAGGCCGAAGTCGTAGAGCACGCGGTCGACGTCCCAGGGCATGGCCCCTTCGAGGATCAGCTTCTGGGCCTCGCGCTGGCGCTGGGCCAGCATGCGGTTGCCGACGAAACCATGGCAGTTGCCGACCAGCACCGCGACCTTGCCGATCTTCTTGCCGATCTGCATCGAGGTGGCGATCACCGACTTGTCGGTCTTCTCGCCGCGCACGATCTCCAGCAGGCGCATGACATTGGCCGGCGAGAAGAAGTGCAGGCCGATGACGCTTTCCGGCCGCGAGGTCGAGGCGGCGATGACGTCGATGTCGAGATAGGAGGTGTTGGAGGCCAGGATCGCGCCGGGCTTGGCGATCTTGTCGAGCTTGCCGAAGACCTCCTTCTTGATCTCCATCAGCTCGAACACCGCCTCGATGATCAGGTCGCAATCGGCCAGATCCTCGAGCTTCATCGAGGGCGTCAGCAGCGCCATGCGCTTTTCGACGTCGTCCTGGGTGATGCGGCCCTTCTTGGCGGTGTTCTCGTAGTTCTTGCGGATGGTGGCGACGCCGCGATCCAGGTTCTCCTGCTTCATCTCGATGATCGTCACCGGGATGCCGGCGTTGAGGAAGTTCATCGAGATGCCGCCGCCCATGGTGCCGGCGCCGATGACGCCGACCTTCTTGACGGGGATGATGGCGGTGTCGTCCGGCACGTCGGGAATCTTGGCGGCCTGGCGTTCGGC
>NZ_PEGG01000203.1 GCF_002737765.1 Caulobacter sp. B11
CCGCCGTCGTCGGGCCAGCCGCCATTGGGGGGCGACGACGGCCCGGATCGACGATCCGCGCGTCGGCGCCGCCGAGGGCGGGTCCCAGCTTCTCGAGCCGCTGGGCCAGGGCCGACAGCCGCAACGCCTCGTGGTCGCGCCCCTCATGGATCGCGCTGGCCAGCCGGACCAGGGCCGCCGCCCGCAGGTCGGCCGGATCCGGCGACGGCGGCGGACCGCTGGCCGCCACCCCGTCCGCGCGCCGCGCGCGAACCGGCGTCGTCCCCGCCGCGCGCCGCTCGTCGGCTTCCGCCCGCCGCGCCGCCACATGGGCCCGGGCGACAGTGTCGGCGCTGACCTTCTTGGTCCAGCCCTCGACCTGGGCATGGCGATAGATGCTGCCGGGCGACACCTTCCACAGCGCCGACAGCTCCTTGGCGCGCGCGCCGTTGCGATAGGCCTCCCGATCTCGGCCCACGAGGCCGGCGACAGGCGGAAATAGGTGGGCGGGGTTTCTGAGCTGTGATCGGTCATGGCTCAGAGTATGCGGCCGGGCTGAGCGCGGAGGATTGGGGTGGCGGAGTTTTTGGTAGGGTGTTGATTTGGCGGGGGAAGTTCTGGCGACAGGCGGGGATAGAGTTTGGGGGATCCCCTGCGTCGCCCCATGTGAACTCAGGCGGGCCGGATCGCTCGGCGAAGCCGCCGCCCCGCTGGGCAGAGCCATCCTTACATCTCACGGCGAGACGATCGCAGGGCGGCTCAGGTCACTCAAGGCCCGGTCTGCGACCGGCCGCGCGGCGGCGGCCCGGAGGGCCGGCCTTGACTGACCTGAGCCGTCCTGCACGCTGCAGCCTCCAGGAGATTTAAGGATCGCACCGATCTTGGGGGCGGGTTGCGGGGCTGCCTGCGGGTTTAACGTCAGAACTATGGTGAGAGACCTCAAACTGGGACGGTGGCGACGGTGCTCGCGTCAAGCTCGCCGCTCGACAGGAGGCCAACTTGGTCGGAGTCTCCGGCAACGGTTCAAAGTATTCGCTGATATAAGTGCACTGGCACCTTAATCTGTCCGTTCAGATCAGAATAGTTACCTCGACTAGTTCGAGTATCCAGCTCTGTTTACGGGCTTTCAGCGCAAACCAATTGCTAAGTCACTATATGGCTGGCGATGTAATGTCGAAAATCGTCTTCGCTAATCCTGTTGTGTCGAGCGTCGTAGGTTGTAGGATCTAGGTTATAGGGCGACCTCGTGCTGAAAATCACGAAAGATCCGCTCAAATACCGGGTAACAGGCCTTGCCCCTGCCGGAAGGGGCTCACCAGCATATTCATCATCATCCCAAGCTCTCAAAGACACGTATTGACCGGGCGTCAGCTCACAGAAGATCTCAAGACCTTTTTCAAGATCAATATAACCACCATCGACCGAGAGAGGCGCGACGCTATGCGCCTCAAGTCTGAAGTAGTTCCAGGCTGACGCTGGCCCAAACGACTCGAAGGTCAGCTTCTGTGGTTTGACGATCGCAACTGACAGCGCATGGATCCTGAGAAAGCCAGCCTCAGCGGCAAAAGTGATGGAGTTGATCGTGTTACCCCCGCCGTCGGGGTAAAACATGTGGTTCAAGGATCTAGTCTGAGAGGCAAGGCGCAGGACAGCGCAGATATCTTTGATGTCAGTCCAAGTAGCCCGGCTTGGCGAGCAGAAGGGAAACAGCTGGTTCTGGATGACCATCCACTCTGTCAGATTCCGTCGATGAAAATCCTCTTGGAGTTTGATCCAGTCTTCAAGGCGTGACGCCAGTTCAGTGGCGGAAGGGCGCGCGCGCGGATCATTATCTGTACATTCTGCCAGCAGTTCATCAAGAGGACTTGTAAGTATTTCACCATGGTATTTGCTCAGAGCAAGAACACTGATCGGAGAATACTGTCCATCAAAGCCCATAGGTTGCCCCGTAAGTACAATCCAGAGCGTCTTAGCTAGCGAATACACGTCTGCCGGCCCACCCGCCGCTTTCGCAGCATCACGTCTCATCTCTGGTGCCATTGTGAATTTGGGCCCGACGTCTCCTTGCGCCGGCGTGATGTCCATACGCTTTGGATATTTCACGAGACCAAAGTCAGAGAAGCAGAGCCTGCCATTCAACGTCAGAAGGTTAGCAGGTTTGATATCTCGATGATGGATGCCGAGTTCGTGAAGCTCAGCCAGTGTGCGGGCCAGAGCGACAAACGGGCTTACGATATCGATCGCGCTCTGGGATCTGAATGCAGAGGCCAGCGGCTCGGCCAGGGGCATCACGAACCATTGGGGCCCTCTATCCGCATTGTGGGGTATTTCATGCTCAAGAAGAGGAACAATGCCATCGATATGCTTGGCCATCTCAAGGGCCTTGATCTCGGCCTCCAAACGGCTGCGGGTGGTCTGACTGAGTCGGCGCAGGATTTTGAGAGCTCTGTCGGGTTCTCCCTCTCGGGAGACCCTCCAAACCACACCGTTTCCACCCCCCCTATGCTCTCATTGAGTGACCAGGAACCGATTTTCTCCCCAGGAAATCGTCGTGCAGCTTTGGACATCTGGAGTTCTCTTCGCGAGCGGATATCGGGAATTCGTCGCCTGAGACGTCACATCATCTCAGCTTCGTTCAAAGGGCATATCCGCATTCTCGATCTGAATTAACCGTATAGTGTCGTGGGAGCGCCTGAGGCAGTTTTGAGCACCGGTCCGGAAACGGGGCTTCAAGACCGCCGCTCACTGAGTATGATTAAATCTCAGGAAGGCGATCTGAAGTATCGAGAATCCAAGCCTAACCGCCGAGAATGTAGGTGGCGTGAGTCTAGAGGGGGCTACTGCCTTCTGCGGTGGTCGCGTCGGCTTCTGCGAGCAGTTCTTCATCTTCGTTCACAGCGTCAAAAAGTCCGGCTTGGGCGTCCTGCGGTGGAAGTGGCATTTCCCAAGTCCTCACGACCGGGATTCCAAGCATTGCGGCGAATGTCCCGACGCCCGTGTCGTCAGAGTAGATCGTTTTGACATTCATCACCCTACCAATGGCGATGATTTGCCGATCCATTTTGACCTTCTGCCATACGGCCTGCGAACCGGCTTTCTTGTCGCCTGCCCGTATGGCTTCGCGCGTCATCGCCGCTACCTCGATGGCAGCGAGCGTGTCGAAGTCCACCACTTTGAAGAAGGCAGATCGGCTAATCCGGTCCAGAACCGCTCCAGCCTCGTCCTCAAGTCGAACAAGAACTTCAGCAAGTGCGGGCGACGGAATGACGATGGTGTCCTTATTCCGTTGAACTTCGGATTCTAGGAATTTGAAGCGCTCAGCGGACCTCGACACATGCGCTCTAGTCTCAGGATTCCAAGGCGGCTTTGCGTTCTTATTGACCAGCAAAGCGAACGCGGTTGCGTCGAGAAGGATCAATGAATTTCATCCTTCCCAAGCCGCAAGTCCATCAACTCGTCATAGACATTTTCGTCGCGCGCCAACGCGGGCGAAAGCGATCTGATATCGGCGATCACTTCGGCAAGCGGTGTGTCGTCGAGGACGTCGTATCTATCGACCGAAAAGCGAAGGAGCTTCCACGAACCATCGAGTGTTCGTTCCCATCGCCCACTGCCGAAAAGCCTTATCTTGGGGCCGTAGAGATATGGCGCAAGCAAGCGCGCCACGTCTCGCTTCAGCTCGATATTCGAGTAGGCAATTGGACCATCTTGCAGGATAACGTGTGCGGACTTGTCCCTGCCGCCAATGCTGACAACTTGGCCATCAATCGATCCGGCTTGGGTGAACGCGGGAAAGACAAGCGACTTTGGACGGGTTCGTCCAGGGAAGGGAATGACCACATCGCCGGTCGGGCTCATCAGTTCAGCAATTGCATTATCTTCAGCCAGCATGTCGTCAATCGACTTGAAGGCGCGCTCTGCGTCCTTCGCTGGTTGTCCGGTGCGGATTGCTAAGAGCCGCCTTTCCACTTTCGGGGCGTCTTGATCTTCGACCCGCCAAGCTAGTTTGGCGCTTCCTTTGAACACGCGATCAAAATGGGTCGCGTCCTTTGACCCGACCAGCTCAGCGAGCGCAGAGATATACTGCGCAAGCCTCGACATTGGCAGCGTATCCGGCGTGAAGGCGTCGATACGGAAGGTGTATTCGTTCGGTTTACGCATCGCCTCCCTCTCTTTCCCGCAGGCTAACAACCGCCAAAAGCACGGCAAGAAGCCTATGCGGGCTCAGTTGCGCTGTCTAGCAGACCGCTCATCCGGGCCTAATCACCCGACGGCAGCCACTAGCCATAAATGGACGTATGGCAAGAAACCTAAAGCAATCGCTTCCCCTCCCAAGGAGATCGCTGATTCGCATTGGCGATGGGACGAAAGCGGCCATTCCAACGTCGGCGATGGATCAAAAACGCCCCCGCCAGCTTCCGCTGACGAGGGCGCCCAAAACACTCCGATTGGCGGGCGCTCAGCCCCAGATCAATCCTCGTCCATCTTCAGCGCCGCGATGAACGCTTCCTGCGGGATCTCGACCTTGCCGAACTGGCGCATGCGCTTCTTGCCGGCCTTTTGCTTGTCCAGCAGCTTGCGTTTGCGCGAGGCGTCGCCGCCGTAGCACTTGGCGGTGACGTCCTTGCGCAGGGCGCGGACGGTTTCGCGGGCGATGATCTTGCCGCCGATCGCCGCCTGGATGGGGATGACGAACATGTGCTGGGGGATGAGGTCCTTCATCTTCTCGCACATGCCGCGGCCCCGGCCCTCGGCGCGGTCGCGGTGGACCAGCATCGAGAGGGCGTCGACGGGTTCGGCATTGACCAGGATCGACATCTTCACCAGGTCGCCGGTCTTGTAGTCCTCGACCTGGTAGTCGAACGAGGCATAGCCCTTGGAGATCGATTTCAGGCGGTCATAGAAGTCGAACACCACCTCGTTGAGCGGCAGGTCATAGACCACCATGGCGCGGTTGCCGACATAGGACAGCTCGCGCTGCTGGCCGCGACGGTCCTGGCACAGCTTGATCACGCCGCCGAGATATTCGTCGGGGGTGAAGATGGTGGCCTTGATCCAGGGCTCGCTGATGCTCTCGATGTGCATCGGTCGGGCAGGTCGGCGGGGTTGTGCAGCTCGATCTCCGAGCCGTCGCGCATGTGGATCTTGTAGACCACCGACGGGGCGGTGGCGATCAGGTCGAGGTCGAACTCGCGGCTCAGGCGCTCCTGGATGATCTCCAGGTGCAGCAGGCGAGGAAGCCGCAGCGGAAGCCGAAACCCAGGGCGGCGCTGGATTCCATCTCGTAGGGTGAAGCTGCCGTCATTGAGGCGCAGGCGGCCGACGGCGGCGCGCAGGTCCTCGAAATCGGCGGCGTCGACCGGGAACAGGCGCGCAGAACACCACGGGCTGGACGTCCCTTGAAGCGGGCAGGGCCTTTTCGGTGGGCTTTCTTCTCGTCGGTGATGGTGTCGCCGACGGCGGCGTCGGCCACTTCCTTGATCTGGGCGGTGATGAAGCGATCTCGCCGGGGCCCAGGCTCTCGACGGGGGTGTTTTTCGGCTTGAAGACCCCGACCCGGTCGACCAGGTGCACCGAGCCGTGCTGCATCATCTTGATCTTCATAGCCGGCCTTCAGGCGGCCGTCGATGACCCGGACTAGCACGACCACGCCGAGATAGGCGTCGTACCAGGCGTCGACCAGCAGGGGCCTTGAGCGGGGCGTTCTCGTCGCCCTGGGGCGGCGGCAGGCGCTTGACTACCGCTTCGAGCACATCGTGGATGCCGATGCCGGACTTGGCGCTGCACAGCACCGCGTCGCTGGCGTCCAGGCCGATCAGGTCCTCGATCTGGGCGCGCACGCGCTCGGGCTCGGCGGCGGGCAGGTCGATCTTGTTGAGGACCGGACGATCTCGTGATTGTTGTCGATGGCCGAATAGACATTGGCCAGGGTCTGGGCTTCCACGCCCTGGCTGGCGTCGACGACCCAGGATCGAACCCTCGCAGGCGGCCAGCGAGCGCGAGACCTCATAGGCGAAGTCGACGTGGCCGGGGGGTGTCCATCAGGTTGAGGATGTAGGTCTCGCCATCATCGGCCTTGTATTCCAGACGCACGGTCTGGGCCTTGATGGTGATGCCGCGCTCCTTTTCTCGATCTCCATGTTGTCGAGAACCTGGGCGGTCATTTCGCGCGCGGTCAGGCCCCCGGTCTCCTGGATCAGGCGGTCGGAGAGCGTGCTCTTGCCCGTGGTCGATATGGGCCACGATGGAAAAATTTCTGATCTTGTCGAGCGGCGTAGAGGTCATGCGCCCGCGTCTAGCACATTTGCG
>NZ_PEGG01000204.1 GCF_002737765.1 Caulobacter sp. B11
CCAGATCCTCCGCGAACGGACGACCATTGAGATAGACGCTGTTGGCGTTGCGGATCAGGCCGCTGCGCGGCGAGATCGAGCCCGGAACGCCCAGGCCCAGCCGCGCGGCCCTGGTCCCGGCCATGGTCTCGGCGTCGGCCAGCAGGGCGGCGATCACCCCACGGCGCTGTCATAGTCGCCGGGATTAGGCTTGCGCACCCGGGCGACGAAGCGCCCCTCGGCGTCGAGGGCGGCGATCTCGATCTTGGTGCCGCCGAAGTCCACGCCAAAGCGGATCATGCCAGCAACTCGGCTTCGATGGCGAGCTGGAGGTCGCTCCACAGGTCGATGCGGGTGTGGCGGTCGGGGGCGGTGGGGGCCAGGGGCCGCAGGCGCTCGTCGGCGACCATCTGGAACCGCCGCACCCCGGGGGCGCTGGCGGCCACCGAGTCGAGCTGCGGCAGCAGGTCGTCGATGAACACCGCGCCCTGGGTCGTTCGCCCGGCCAGTTCGGCGGCCGCCGGCCCCTTGGGCCCGCTGTTGATCACCAGGGGATAGTCGAAGCCGTGAGTCTTGAGCCAGCGGGCCCGGGTCTGGCGGCCGTGTTCGGGGGCGTTGGTCAGGATCACCACCCCGGCCCGGGTCGACAGGCTGGCCAGGGCGTCGGCGGCCCCGACGGCCGGCGGCAGGTCCTCGCCGCCGTCGCGGAAGAAGTCGTCGAACAGGGCCTTGCCGGCGATCAGGTCGATATGCTGCGTCTCGCCCGGCCGGTAGAGGTTCTGGAACAGGGCGAAGCGGTCGACCCGCAGCTCGAAGCCGTGGCGTTCCACGAAGGTCCCGAAGCCGCGCATGAACTGGGCCAGCACCTCGTCGACATCGACGATCACCAACGGCGCGCCGGCGTCGACGGCGCAGGACTGAAGGTCGGTGTATCGAGGTTCCATGATCTGCGATTGGCCGGTTTGAACGCGATTAGCGGGGGCTTAAGGATATTCGTGCGATCTGGGATCAGAAGCGTCGCGAATCCCTCATGCGCCGCCACGGACCGGAATGGTCGGGGTCAGGATGACGAAGAAGGTCCTCATCGTGGAGGATAATGAGCTGAACATGAAGCTCTTTCATGATCTGCTCGAAGCCCAGGGTTACGAGACCCTGCAAACCCGCGAGGGGCTGCAGGCGCTGTCCATCGCCCGTGAGCACCGTCCCGACCTGATCCTCATGGACATCCAGTTGCCCGAGATCTCGGGCCTGGAAGTGACCAAGTGGCTGAAGGAGGACGACGATCTGTCACATATCCCCGTCGTCGCCGTTACGGCATTCGCTATGAAGGGCGACGAGGAGCGTATTCGCGAAGGGGGTTGTGAGGCCTATATCTCCAAGCCCATCTCCGTGGCGCATTTTCTCGAGACCATCCGCCGTTTGCTGGAAAGGTAGGCCCTCGTGAGCGCGCGAATCCTGGTTGTCGACGACATCGAGGCCAATGTCCGCCTGCTCGAGGCCAAGCTTTCGGCTGAGTATTATCAGGTCTCCTGCGCCTATGACGGCCCCACGGCCCTGGCCATGGCCGCCGACCAGCTGCCCGACATCATCCTGCTCGACATCATGATGCCCGGCATGGACGGTTTCACCGTCTGCCGCCGCCTCAAGGAAGACCCGATCACCCGCCACATTCCCGTGGTGCTGGTCACAGCCCTCGACGGGCGCGCCGACCGCATCCAGGGCCTGGAGGCCGGGGCGTCGGACTTCCTGACCAAGCCCATCGACGACGTGATGCTGTTCGCCCGGGTGCGCAGCCTGACCCGTTTCAAGCTGGTGATCGACGAACTGCGCCAGCGCGAGGCCTCGGGCCGCCGCATCGGCGTGATCGCCGGCGCCGCCTCGCGTCTCGACGGCCTCGGCGGCCGGGTGCTGATCGTCGACGACAATGAACGCCAGGCCCAGCGCGTGGCCACCGAACTGGCGGTCGAGCACCGTCCGATCATCGAAACCGACACCGCCAAGGCCCAGATCACCGCCAGTGGACCGGTCGACCTGGTGATCATCAACACCGTGGCCAAGGCCTTTGACGGCCTGCGCTTCGCCGCGGCCCTGCGCTCGGACGAACGCACCCGTCACCTGCCGGTCCTGGCCATGGTCGATCCCGACGACCGGCCCCGCATCGTCAAGGCGCTGGAGATCGGCATCAATGACGTGCTGCCGCGCCCGATCGACCCGCAGGAGCTGTCGGCCCGGGTCAAGACCCAGATCCAGCGCAAGCGCTATACCGACTATCTGCGCCAGAACCTCGACAGCAGCCTGGAACTGGCGGTCACCGACCAACTGACGGGTCTGCATAACCGCCGCTACATGGCCGGACAGCTCGAGTCGCTGGTCAAGCGCGCCTCACTGGGCGGCGATCCGGTCGCGGCCCTGCTGATCGACATCGACCACTTCAAGAAGATCAATGACGGCTTCGGCCACGATGTCGGCGACGAGGTTCTGCGCGAGTTCGCCCTGCGTCTGGCCTCCAACGTCCGGGCCATCGATCTGCCCTGCCGCTATGGCGGCGAGGAGTTCACGGTGATCATGCCCGACACCGAACTCAACGACGCCCTGCGCATCGCCGAACGCATCCGCATGCACGTGGCCGGTTCGCCCTTCCGGGTGTCCGGCGGCAAGGACCTGCTGACCGTGACCATCTCGATCGGCGTCTCGGCCACCAGCGGCCCGCACGACACCCAGGAAGCCCTGCTCAAGCGGGCCGACGAGGCCGTCTATGAGGCCAAGGCCTCGGGCCGCAACGCGGTGGTCGGCAAGGCCGCCTGAGCGACCTGAACCCAGAATCAAAAACGCCCGGTGTTTCCACCGGGCGTTTTTTTGTGTCGTCCAGGATGACGCAAGATCTACTTGATCTTGCCTTCCTTGAATTCGACGACCGAGGCCTGCGTGCACTATTACGCCAACGGCAAGCAGTATCCGGCGGAGCTGGCGGCTCAGGTCGCGGCCGGCCTGGCCAAGGTCGAGCAGATCACCGGCAAGACCTTCGGCGACGTCGCCAACCCGCTGCTGGTCTCGGTGCGTTCCGGCGCCCGGGCCTCGATGCCGGGCATGATGGACACCGTGCTGAACCTGGGCCTCAACGACGAGACCGTCGAGGGCCTCGCCGTGCTCTCGGGCGACCGTCGCTTCGCCTATGACAGCTATCGCCGCTTCATCCAGATGTACTCCAATGTCGTGCTCGATCTGGAGCACCACATGTTCGAGGAGATCCTCGATGACCACAAGGATCGGCTCGACATCCATGTCGACACCGGCCTGACGGCCGACGACTGGGCCGCGGTGATCAAGGACTACAAGGCCGCCGTGCTGGAACAGCTGGGCAAGCCCTTCCCGCAGGACGCTCAGGAGCAGCTCTGGGGCGCCGTGGGCGCGGTGTTCGCCAGCTGGATGAACGACCGGGCCAAGTTCTATCGCCGCATGCACGACATCCCCGAGGCCTGGGGCACCGCCGTCAATATTCAGTCGATGGTGTTTGGCAATATGGGCGAGACCTCGGCGACGGGCGTGGCCTTCACGCGCAATCCGTCCAATGGCGACAACCGCCTCTATGGCGAGTTCCTGATCAACGCCCAGGGCGAAGACGTGGTGGCCGGCATTCGCACGCCCCAGTCCCTGACCAAGGCGGCCCGTGAGGAGATGGGCGACCAGACCCCCTCGATGGAAGAGGCGATGCCGGTGGTGTTCGCCCAGTTCAAGTCGGTGGTCGAGACGCTGGAGCGTCACTATCGCGACATGCAGGACATCGAGTTCACGGTCGAGCAGGGCGTGCTCTACATGCTGCAGACCCGTAACGGCAAACGCACCGCCAAGGCGGCGTTGAAGATCGCCGTCGACATGGCCGCCGAGGGCGTGATCTCGCGCGAGGAAGCCATCGGTCGGGTCGAGCCGGGCTCGCTGGATCAGCTTCTGCACCCGACCATCGACC
Source organism: Caulobacter sp. B11 (assembly GCF_002737765.1). Lineage (GTDB taxonomy): Bacteria > Pseudomonadota > Alphaproteobacteria > Caulobacterales > Caulobacteraceae > Caulobacter. The sequence continues at coordinate 3,944 of NZ_PEGG01000204.1, forward strand.
CGTCGGCCGAGCGTGACGTGATCGCCGTCGGCCTGC
>NZ_PEGG01000205.1 GCF_002737765.1 Caulobacter sp. B11
TCAACGCCCGCCCTTTGCCCCGGCTATATCGAGACCGAGATCAATGACGCCTGGTTCGCCACCGACGGCGGCCGGGCCCAGGTGGCCGCCTTTCCGCGTCGGCGGCTGATGGACGAGACGGCGCTGGACGAGGCCCTGCTTATGCTGGCCGGCCCCGGGGCGAAGTTCATCACCGGGTCGCTGATCCGCGTCGACGACGGCCAGTCGCTTTAGGAGCCTCGCCTCAGCTGGCCCAGGCCAGGGGCGGACGGGCCGGATAGGGAAAGGTCCCGCCAGGGCCCCGTCGCGCAGAAAGATGCGGACCTCGGCGTCGCGGCCCTGGTCCGCCAGGCGCTCGCCAGGCCGCGGGCGGCCAGCTCGGCGCGACCGCCCCGCTCGAATTCCAGGTCCAGGCCGAGGGCCTCGGACCGGACCGACCAGCCCTGACGGGCGGGGGAGACACAAATCAGCAGAGCCATGCCAACGCCTTTACACAGAGAAGACCCGTCGTCGCCGCGAGGCCTCAATAGGCTCGACGTGGCGCATTTCCACGACAGGGATGTGTCCAATCCAAGATGATCGCGCCCACAACGCCCGACGCCTTCGTTCGGTTCGCGGCTCTTTTGGCGGCGACGAGCGTCGCGCCCCCGACGAGCCCGCGGCGCGACGCGGGCAAGGCTCTCACGGGGCGGCGCGCCCGCTCTCACAACGGCTTGAGCAAGTTATCCCAGAGCATTGCGATGACCGAAAGGGTGTCGTCCACGCGCTCAGAAACGCACAAAGAACAATGTTATCCGCAGCTTGAGCGTCGGCCTGCGACAATCATCCGGGTTTTCTCAAGGTTAATCCTCGTGTAGTCAGGCCGCCTCTGAAGCGTGAGGCCACGAAAACTTGACCTTGGAATCTCTTCGACGTGCGGCTCTGATGGCTGTCCTGGCCATCACCTGCGCCACCGGCGTCGCCCACGCGACGCCTCTCGAAGACGCCCCCGGCGTCGCGCCCTCCGAGGCCGTGGCCGGCGATGTCCCCGTGGCCGCAGACGCCCAAGTCTCCCTGCCCTCGGCCCCCCGACCCTATCTGCAGATCCTGGCCGCGGCCCTCGCCGACCAAGGCCCGCGCGAGGACGTGCGTCAGGCGATCGCGGCGGCGGCCGCCGCCTATGCCGTCGATCCAGCCCTGATCGAGGCCGTGGCCTGGAAGGAATCGCGTTTCCAGCACAAGGCCCGCTCGCGGCGCGGCGCCGTGGGCGTCATGCAGCTGCTGCCCTCGACGGCCCGGGGCCTGGGGGTCAATCCGTTCGACATGGCCCAGAACGTCCGCGGCGGCGCGCGGTATCTGAGCGAGATGCTGACCCAGTTCGGCGGCGACGTGAAACTGGCCCTGGCCGCCTATAACGCCGGCCCCGGCGCGGTGCGCCGGCATGGCGGGGTGCCGCCCTATGCCGAGACCCAGAACTATGTGACCGCCATCCTCGGCCGGATGGCCCTGACCGCCGCCGTCAACGGCCGCTAAAGGCTCAGATCAGCCGGCGGCGAGCAGCTCGAAGCTCCCCGCCAGGCCGTCCACCGCGCTGCTGGCCACCCACAGGTCGAAGCGGCCCGGCTCGACCGTCCAGCGGTCGCCCTCGCCGACGAACATCAACTGATCGCGCCGCAGGGTGAACCGGACCTCGCGCCGTTCGCCGGGCCGCAGGGCGACCCGCTGGAAGCCCTTGAGCTCGCGCACCGGCCGGGTGCGGCTGGCCACCCGGTCGCGGATATAGAGCTGGACGACATGCTCGCCGGCGACCTGGCCCAGATTGGCGACCTGGGCGGCGATGGTCAGGGTGGCGTTCCAGGCCAGGCGCTCGGTCGACAGCGACAGGTGGCTCAGACCGAACGGCGCATAGCCCAGCCCGTGGCCGAAGGCGTAGGCCGCCTCGTTGCGGGTGGTGCGCCAGCGGGCCTTGTATTCCTGGCTCTCGGGGGCCAGCGGCGCGGGGCGGCCGGTGCTGCGATGATTGTAGGCGAAGGGCTCCTGGCCGCTCTCGTGCGGGAAGCTGACCGGCAGCCGGCCCGACGGATTGACCGCCCCGAACACCACGTCGGCGACGGCGTTGCCGGTCTCTGTGCCCAGGAACCAGGTGGCCAGGATGGCCGGCGCCGCCTTGACCGCGCCTTCGAGCACCATGGCCCGGCCGTGGCGCAGCAGGACGACGACGGGCTTGCCGGTCGCCGCCACCGCCTCGGCCAGCAGATGCTGGGCGCGCGGCAGGCCGATATCGGTGCGCGACTGGGCCTCGCCCGACATGTTCTGACTCTCGCCGATCGCCAGCAGCACGACATCGGCGGCGTTGGCGGCGGCCACGGCCGCCTCGATGCCGCCGGGAATGGCGCTCTCGACCTCGCTGCCCTTGGCGATGACCAGCCAGCCCGGGTCGTCCAGGCCGGCGCGCAGGCCGGTGGCCAGATCGACGCCCAGGCTCTTGTCGCCGAAGAACGACCAGGGCCCCAGGATGTTGTCGCGGTCCTCGGCGAACGGTCCGATCAGGGCGATGCGCTTGCCCGACCGCGGCAGGGGCAGCAGCCCGCCCTCATTGCGCAGCAGCACGATCGAGCGCGCGCCGGCCTCGCGGCTGAGGGCCCGCAGGGCCGGGGTGGCGGTGCGGCTGTTCTGCAGCTTGGGATCGATCGAGCGGAACGGCCGGTCGAACAGGCCCAGGGCCTCCTTCAGCATCAGCACCCGTCGCACCGAGGCGTCGATCACCGCCAGGGGGACCTCGCCGCCAGCGACCAGCTCGGGCAGGTAGCGGTTATAGAGCCCGCTCTGCATGCTGATATCGACCCCGGCCAGGATGGCCAGACGGGCGGCGTCGCGATCGTCGACGGCGAAGCCGTGGGCGACCAGTTCCTGATCGGCGGTATAGTCGCTGATCGTCACGCCCTTGAAGTTCCACTCGCCACGCAGGATGTCGTCGAGCAGATGGCGGTTGGCGGTGGCGGGCACGCCGTTGATGTCGTTGAAGGCGGTCATCACCGACAGGCAGCCGGCCTCGAAGGCGGCCAGGAACGGCGGCAGATGGGTCTCGCGCAGGGCGGCTTCCGACAGCTCGACCGAATTGTAGTCCATGCCCGCCGTCACCGCCCCATAGGCGGCGAAGTGCTTGGCGGTGGCCAGCAGGCTGTCGGGCGCGGTCAGGTCCTTGCCCTGGAAACCGCGCACCCGGGCCTGGGCCAGCATCTGGCCCAGGAAGACGTCCTCGCCCGCCCCTTCCGAGACCCGGCCCCAGCGCTGGTCGCGGGCCACGTCGACCATGGGGGCGAAGGTCCAGTGCAGGCCGTGCGAGCTGGCCTCGATCGCCGCCGCCCGCGCCGTGCGCTCGGCCAGGTGCGGATCGAAGGCGCTGGCCTCGGCCAGGGGAATGGGAAACACCGTCTTGAAGCCGTGGATCACGTCGCCGGCCAGCAGCAACGGAATGCCCAGCCGCGAATGCTCGACGGCGGCGGTCTGGGCCAGGCCGGCCCCTCGACGCCCAGGCCGTTGAACAGGGTCCCGATGCGGCCGGCGCGGATCTCGGCCAGCAGCTCCTGGGTGTTGCGGACATTGACCAGCGGATTGATGTCGCCGACCGGCGGACGGATCATGTCGGCGAAGCAGCTGAGCTGGCCGGCCTTCTCCTCGAGGGTCATCTGGGCGATCAGGGCCTCGACCCGGGCCGAGCCCCCGTCGGCCGCGCTCGCCGCGCCGCCCAGCGCCAGGCCCGCCAGACCCGCGGCGCCCGCCAGCAGCTGGCGCCGATCCAGACCCCCACGAACCATTGATTCCCCCGCGCACACTTCGGTGCGAAACTCGCACAAACGCCCGCCGACGCAATCGAAAGCCGCCTGTCGCGCGACCTCGGGGCAAGCAAGGCGTTGCGAAGACAGGGATCAGGGAAGACGCGACGATGACACCGCCTGGCGTATCGACATTCGGCTCGGACATGCGGGCGACAGCGCGCCCCTGC
>NZ_PEGG01000206.1 GCF_002737765.1 Caulobacter sp. B11
GGACACAAAGCGCGGTTTGGCGCGTTGTGCTCGGGCGCCTCCGGAGTAGCCGCCCTGTCGTCCGATATCGAAACACCCGTAGAAGGCCCGCCGATTCGCCGCCCGGCGCACCAGCGCGCCGCCGACGCATGGACCGGCCTGTCGCCCCGCGCTCGCTGGTCGTTGATCGGCGCGACGGCGCTGTTCGCCGCCATCGTCGCCTTTCTGTTGGTCTTCGACTGGAACTGGCTGCGCGGCCCGATCGGCCGCATGGCGTCGGCGCGGCTGGGCCGCGAGGTCGAGATCACCGGCGACCTGAAGGTCCATCCCTGGTCCCTGACCCCAGGGTCGAGGCAGGCGGGCTGCGGATCGGCCAGCCGGCTTGGGCGGCGGCCGATGGGGCGCCGGCTGGAGACATGGCCAGGATCGACCGACTGGCCGTGCACATCAAACTGCTGCCGCTGTTCAAGGGCGAGGTGGTGCTGCCTCTGGTCGCCATCGACCGGCCCGATGTGCGGCTGCTTCGCGAGGCCTCGGGTCGCGCCAACTGGACCTTCGGCTCCGGCAAGCCGAGCAAGAGCGCGGTCAAGCTGCCGGCCATCCAGCATTTCGTCATCAATGACGGCAAGCTGCGGATCGACGATCGCCAGCGCGACGTGCTGTTCCTCGGCACGGTCAGCTCCAACGAACACGCCAGCGGCGATGGCCGCGGCAAGTTCGTGATCCAGGGCGACGGACAGCTGAACCGTGCGCCGTTCACCGCCACCCTGACCGGCGGCCCCTTGCTGAACATCTCGCCGCGCCACCCCTACCCGTTCGACGCGCGGATCGAGGCCGGAGCCACGCGGGTTCTGGCCAAAGGGTCGGTGACCAAGCCCTTCGACCTGGGCCGGTTCGAGACCGACCTGACCGTTTCGGGCGCCGACCTGAACCGCCTCTACGCCCTGACCGGCCTGACCCTGCCCAACACCCCGCCCTACCGGATCAGCGGCAAGCTGAGCCGCAAGGGGCAACGCTATGACTTCAAGGGCCTGAACGGTCGGGTGGGCGACAGCGACGTGTCGGGCGACCTGTTCGTGCTGCTAGGTCGCGAGCGGCCCTATCTGGAAGCCGAGCTTCGCTCGCGCCGGCTTGATTTCGATGACCTGGGCAGCCTGGTCGGGGCCGCGCCGTCCACCAGGGCCGGCGAAACCGCCTCGGCGGGCCAGAAGATCGAGGCCGGCCAACGCGCCGCCACCCGCCGTCTGCTGCCCGACGCCACCTTGCAGGTCGAGCGGGTGCGGGCCATGGACGCCAAGGTCAGCTATCGCGCCCTGGCCGTGAACGCCCCTAATTTCCCGCTCAAAAAGGTGCGGATCGACCTGGCGCTGGACAAGGGGGTCCTGACCCTGGACCCGATCAGGTTCACCTTTTCGCGCGGAGACCTGGCCGGAAAGGTTCGCCTGGACGCCCGGCCGGCCACGCCCCGCACCGATCTGGATCTGCGGCTGACCAACGCCAAGCTGGAGGATTTCATCCCCATTCGCAGCGGCGGCCAGCCGGCGATCGAGGGCGGCGTCATGGCCCGGATCAAGCTGAGCGGGGCGGGTAACTCGGTGCATCGCGCCGCGTCGAACGCCAATGGCGCGGTCACCGTGGTCTCACCGCGCGGCCAGATCCGCCAGGCCTTCGCCGAACTTTTGGGGGTCAATGCCTCCAAGGGGCTTCTGCTGCTGCTCACCAAGGACCAGCGGGAGACCGCCGTGCGCTGCGCCATCGCCGACTTCACCGTCAAGAACGGCGTCATGACCAGCACCCAGATCCTCGCCGATACGGGCGTCGTCCTCGCCCGTGGCCGGGGCACGATCAATCTGGAAACCGAGCGCATGGAGTTCCGGATCGAAGGCGACAGCAAGAAGCCGCGGCTGGTGCGCCTGTTCATTCCGATCACGATCCAAGGCCCGATCCTGTCGCCGAAGGTCAAGCTGGATACCCGCAAAGCCCTCGCCCAGACCGGTGTCGCCACCGCCCTGGGGGCCCTGGTCTCGCCGCTGACGGTGCTGCTGCCGTTCATCTCCACGGGCGAGGCCAAGGACGCCGACTGCGCCGGGATCGTCGCCGACGCCCGCGGCAGCGGCGCGCCTGTCAGGGTCTCCCAGGCCACTCCCGCCGCCAAGTCCGGTCGGTAGTCGGGTTGGCGAGTTCCCTCTATCGGGTTATAAAAGCACGTCTGAACTCCAGGTGTGTCATGTCCGAGATTGTGCGCGAGGCCCGGGCCTAACAGGTTCCGAACCTCGGTTCGTCCGCCGAAAAGGCCGTGATCCCGTCCGCGCGTCCCGCCGGATGCGCGTTGTCACGCCTCGATTTTCGGACATTCCCTTGAACATCTCCAAACCGCAGCAACGCGCACGTGCACGCGCTGGCGCAGGGCGCCCGCCATCGAACTCCTGCGCGACGATCGCGGCCGCGCAGTCGGCGCCGACTGCCTCACCGGCGAAGGCTGGCGGCTTTCGGACTGCTCGCTGAGCGTCTTCAAGGCCCTCAAGCGCCGCCGGTTCATCGCCAAGCCACGGCGGCGGGCCCTATCGCATCACCCGCGAGGGCCTGGTCAATCTCAGGGCCCAGCTCGACAACCCGGGTGACGGCCCGGGGCTGGTAGCTCAGTCCCGCCGCAGAAACAGGACGCGCGCGGCGCCATAGTCGCGCGCATCCAGCACCGTATAGCCCGGCGTCGCGGGGTTGGTCTCATCTCGGCCGCGCTCGAAGACCACGATCGCGCCCGGGGCCAGCCAGTCGCCGGCCAGGAGTTCGGCCAGGGCCTTCTCGCCCAGACCCTTGGCGTAGGGCGGATCCAGGAAGGCCACGGTGAACGGGGCCCCGGCGCTGGCCGGCGGGGCGCCCAGATTTGTCGCGTCACGGCGATGCACCCGGGTTTGGCCAAACAGGCCGAAGGCGTCGACATTGGTCGCGGATCGCCCCGCGCGCCGCGTCGTCGGTCTCGACGAACAGGCAGAAGGCCGCGCCGCGCGACACGGCCTCGAGGCCCAGGGCGCCCGAGCCGGCGAACAGGTCGATCACCCGCGCGCCGGGCAGTTCCGGAGCCCAGGCGGCGTGTTCGAGGATGTTGAACACCGCCTGCCGGGCGCGATCCGAGGTCGGGCGTGTGGTGTCACCGGGCGGGGTGGCGATGGCCTTGCCGCGATACTGGCCGGAAACGATGCGCATGGTGGGGGTCTCTGCAACGACGAGCGCCTGTGTGCCGCGTGCGCACCGGCCGGGCAAGTCGTCCTTGGACCTGCTCTGCACGCTTGCGCCGATCCGACCGACCGCCTAGCCATGAGGTCTAGCCGGGGCGAGGATCACCGTGACGACAGAGCTTGAGCGGTCCGCGTTCCTGGCCGACCTCACATCCAAGGACCGGCGGATCGGCCGCATCCTGCTGACCCTGCCGCTCGGGGCCCTGGCGGCCCTCGTGGCCGGGATCATCGCCGGCGGCGGCGTCTTCTTCGCCTTCGCGGTGCTGTCGGGCGATCCCGGGGCCGGCGATCGCCTGATGCAGGCGACCCGCGATCCCGCCGTTCTGGCCTCCAGCCTGACCTTCAGCCTGTTTGTGTTCTGCATTCTGGCGGCGGCCAACGGGCCATGGCCCTGGCCTTCACCGCGGTGGGCGCCGGCCTGATGACCGACGCCTGAGGAGCTATTTCACCGCCGCGCCGCGCTTTCGCTGGCGGCTGATGCTGGCCGGTCTGGTGCTGTTCGCCGCGATCGGCGCGCCCCTGTACCTGGGCCTGACCCTTCTGGACCCGACATCGGCGAAGCCGCCGATCCTGACCCAGGTCTCCACCCTGCCCGGTCGCCTGGCCTACGCCCTGGCGACCACCGTGCTGCTGCTGATCGCGGCGGCGGCCGAGGAACTGGTGTTTCGCGGCTGGCTGCTCAAGCTGACCGCCGCCTTCCTGCGCCGGCCCTGGCCGCTGCTGATCCTCAACGGCCTGCTGTTCGCGGCCATCCACATGGATCCCAATCTCGACGCCTTCCTGGTGCGGATGGCCATGGGCATGGGCCTGGGCTGGATGACCCTGAGGCTGGGCGGGATCGAGTTCGCGATCGGGGCCCACGCGGCCAACAACATCCTGATCCTGCTGCTGGTCCGCCCCATGACCCTGACCGACCCGCCGCACGCCTTCGAGCCGAGCAGCCTGGTCGTCGCCCCGCTGATGCTGCTGGCCTTCATCACCCTGGCCGAGGTCGTGGTTCGTGCAGCGCCCTTGCGGCGATGGACCCGGGCCGAGGTGGTCCCGACCTAGAGCCTGTCCCGTCTTCATGGAACCATGAAAACGGGATAAACAGGCTTTAGAATCAAACATTTAGAGCCCTTTTGAACGCTTTAGATGATTCCATCTAAAGCTAAAGGGCTCTAGGGCTTGCCGCCCGATCGCGGCTTGCCGCCGGTGGGGCGCGGGCCGGCCGCCGGACGAGGCCGGGCGGGCTTGCCGTCGAACGACCTTGCCGGGGCCTTGGCGTCAAAAGGCTTGTCAGAAGGCTTGGCGGGCCGCTTGGCCGCGCCGGGAGCGTAGGCGGGCTTGCCTGCGGGGGGCTTGCCGTCGAAGACCTTGGCCGGGCCCTTGGACGCGCCCGCCGCATAGGCCGGCTTGGCCGGGGCGGCCTTGCCGAGCGGACCCGCGGTCCTGACCGGCGCGCCTGGCTTGCCGAGCGCCTTGCCGACCGGCTTGGCGCCGCGCGGCAGAGGCTTGGGGCCGACGATCTTGTCCGCGATCGACTTCTTGACCGGCGGGCGCTTGTGGCCGGTGTCGGCCTTGATCTTCGGCTTGGCCCAGCCGGACTTGTAGACCTTCTTGACCTCTTCCGGCTTGGCTTCGAAGCTGACGGCCGGCGCGCGGCCAGAGGGCGCGCGGCGCTGGGCCTCGCCGCCGCGCGGAACCTCGCCGTCCTTGGCGACGCCGGGCGCGAACAGCGGATCAGCGACGCCGATGAAGCGGGGCTTGTCGCCGGTCGGCATGTTCTCGGGCGGCACGACGCCTTCCAGCAGTTCGCGGATCACCCGCGGCCCGACCTCCTCGACCTGGCCGGCCAGCAGGGTGCCCAGGGCGAAGGGACCGTAGGACAGGCGGATCAGCCGGTTGACCTTGAGGTCGAGATATTCGAGCACCCGGCGGATCTCGCGGTTCTTGCCTTCGCTGAGGGTGACCGTGATCCAGACGTTGCGGCCGCCGCCGGCCTTGTCCTGGGCCTTGTCGAGCTTGGCCTCGATCGGGCCGTAGCGCACGCCCTCGACGGTGACGCCCTCCTTCAGCCGGTCCAGCTGTTCCTGGGTGGTGTGGCCGAAGGCGCGGGCGCGATA
>NZ_PEGG01000207.1 GCF_002737765.1 Caulobacter sp. B11
CCGCTCCTCAAGCGAGGTGTCCGCCTCGCGCTGCAGCGAGATTTTGATCTCGCGACCGACGAAGGCCTCGGCGGTGATCCGAACGCGATCGAGCAGGCTCACAAATCCCTGGTCGACAACCTCCGGCAAGGCCCGGGCCAGGGGCAGGCCGGTCACGTCGCGGTGGCCGATCAGTTGTAGATAGGTGTTGTTGACCAGTTCGAAGACGTGGTCGGGTCCACGCACCACCGCCATGAAGCCGGGGGCCTGCATGAACAACTGGCGCAACTGGGCGCTCTGGGTCTGGACGAGCTCGGCGCGACGTAGCACGTCCTCGCCCAGAACGGCCGCCGCCGCCAGGGCGCGACCGCCGAAGGCGACGTCCTTCAGGCGCTGAATCTCGGTGACGTCCTGGGTGTGCTGCAGGATATAGGCCGTTTCGCCGTTCGAGCCGGCGATCGGCGTGTGGGTTGCGCTCCAGAGCCGATCCTCGAATCCGCCGCCGAGGGCCTGGGGCCGCTGAATGGCGTAGTGGATCAGGGGCAGAACATCGATCTTGCCGCTATCGCGCGCGCGCAGCAGCGACTCTTCCAGCGTCCTTCGGCTCTCCCCTTCTGCCGGAAAGGCGTCAAAGATCTGCACGCCCTCGAGCTCGTCCCATCCGCGACCGACAACTTCCAGATAGGCGCGATTGGCGGCGACATAGCGAAGCTGCCGATCCAGCATCATGTAGGGGCTGGGAATTTGATCGAAGATGTTTTCGAAGTCGATGGGTCCCACCATGCCAAGCGCGCCCCCGCCGCGCATCGTTAAAATGGACCGGCGCAGCTTCCTGTTCCCGAGAAGCTTTACCCTAATGTCGTAAGAACGTTTCGCAAAACGGGCGGTTTCGTTGACACCCCTTCTGTCGCGCTTAAAAGCATCTCGCAACGCACAAAGCCACGAGGTTGGATCCATCCATGACTGAGTCGAGCGGGGGGCTTCCGGAGCGCCCGTTGTCGCCGCACCTGCAGGTGTGGCGCTGGCACGTCACCATGGCGTGCTCGATCTTGCACCGGGGCTGCATCTTCGCCCTCTATTTTGGCGCCCTGCTGCTCGCAGGCTGGGCCGTCTCCCTGGCTTCGGGTTCGGAGTGTTACGGCTGGTACATTGGCCTGCTGGGCTCGCCGCTCGGTAAGCTGGTCCTGTTTGGCCTGACCTTCGCCCTGCTGTTCAACCTGGCCTACACGGTTCGCCAGAGCTTCTGGGACCTGGGCCTGGGCTTCAGCCTCAAGACCGCCGACATGACGGGCGCGGCCGCCATCGCCTTCGCCGCCGTGGGCGCGATCGTGATCTGGGCCATCGCCGCCCAAACCGGAGCGCTCAGCTAATGGCAAATTTGTCCGCCGGCCGTTTCCGCACGCCGCTGTCGCGCGCGCGCGGCATGGGCGCCTCGCGCCATGGCGTCAGCCACTTTATCACCGAGCGGGTCTCGGGTCTGGCTCTGATCCCTCTGACCCTGTGGGCGGTGTTCGCCGGCCTGCGTCTGTCGGGTCCTGCCTATCGCAGCCAGGAGGCCGTGGCCTCGTGGATCGCCGCACCGCACAATACGGTGCTGCTGGCCCTGCTACTGGTCGTCGCCCTGGTGCACCTGAAGGGCGCCATCCAGGTGGTGATCGAAGACTATATCGAGCGGTTCACGACCAAGACCGTCCTCGTCGTGGCGAACCTGTTCGTCTGCGTCGTGGCCGGCGCCGCGGGGGTCGTCTCGATCCTCAAGGTCGCCCTCACCGGAGCCCTTTGATGTCGGCCTACAAGTTCATTGATCACAAGTTCGACGTCGTTGTCGTCGGGGCCGGCGGCTCGGGTCTGCGCGCGGCGCTCGGCTGCGCCCAGGCCGGCCTGAAGACCGCCTGCGTCACCAAGGTTTTCCCGACCCGCAGCCACACCGTGGCGGCCCAAGGCGGCATCCTCGGCTTCGCTCGGCAACATGGGCCAGGACGACTGGCGTTGGCACATGTTCGACACCGTCAAGGGTTCGGACTGGTTGGGCGACCAGGACGCCATCGAATATCTGACCCGCAACGCCCCGGCCGCCGTCTATGAGCTGGAGCACTGGGGTGTTCCCTTCAGCCGCACGGCAGAGGGTAAGATCTATCAGCGCGCCTTTGGCGGCATGACCAAGAACTATGGCGAGGGCCCGATCCAGCGCACCTGCGCGGCGGCCGACCGCACCGGTCACGCCATGCTGCACACGATGTACGGCCAGTCCCTGGCCCACGACACCGAGTTCTTCATCGAGTATTTCGCCCTCGACCTGATCATGGACGACGGCGTCTGCCGCGGCATCACGGCGTGGAAACTCGATGACGGCACCCTGCACCGCTTCCAGGCCCAGCAGGTGATCCTGGCCACCGGCGGATACGGCCGGGCCTATTTCTCGGCGACCTCGGCCCACACCTGCACCGGTGACGGCAACGCCATGGCTCTGCGCGCCGGCCTGCCGTTGCAGGACATGGAATTCGTTCAGTTCCACCCACCGGCATCTATGGCGCCGGCTGCCTGATCACCGAGGGCGCGCGCGGCGAAGGCGGCTATCTGACCAACTCGGAAGGCGAGCGCTTCATGGAGCGCTATGCGCCCTCCGTGAAGGATCTGGCCCCGCGCGACATGGTCAGCCGGGCCATGACCATCGAGATTCGCGAAGGCCGCGGGGTGGGCCCCAACAAGGACCACATCTTCCTGCACCTGGATCACCTGGATCCCAAGATCCTGCACGAGCGTCTGCCCGGGATTTCCGAGACCGCCAAGGTCTTCGCCGGCGTCGACGTGACCAAGGCCCCGATCCCGGTCCTGCCGACCGTCCACTACAACATGGGCGGCATCCCGACGAACTATCACGGCGAAGTCGTCACCAAGTCGGGCGACAATCCCGACCAGGTGATCCCCGGCCTGATGGCCGTGGGCGAGGCGGCCTGCGTCTCGGTGCACGGCGCCAACCGCCTGGGCTCCAACAGCCTGATCGACCTGGTGGTGTTCGGTCGCGCCGCTGCTCTGCGCTGCGCCGAGATCCTCAAGCCCATGGCCACCCAGCCCGAGCTGAAGGCTGTCGAGACCGACGCTCACCTGGCGCGCTTCGATCGCTTCCGCAACGCCAATGGCAACATGGCGACCGCCGACCTTCGTCTGGAAATGCAAAAGGCCATGCAGGAGGACGCCGCCGTGTTCCGCACCGGCGAAACCCTCGCCGGCGGGGCCCAGCGCCTGGCCACGGTCTGGGAAAAGGCCAAGGACATCAAGGTCAGCGACCGTGGTCTGGTCTGGAACACCGACCTGATGGAGACCCTGGAGTTCGACAACCTGATCAGTCAGGCCGTCGTCACGGTGGCCGGCGCGGTCAACCGCACCGAAAGCCGTGGCGCCCACGCCCGCGAGGACTTCGGCGATCGCAACGACGTCGAATGGATGAAGCACACCCTGGCCTGGCTCGACGCGACCACCGGCAAGGTGTCGATCGATTACCGGCCGGTGCACAGCTACACGATGTCCAAGGACATCGACTACATCCCGCCCAAGCAACGCGTCTATTGAGGGCAAGCTGATGGTTGAACTCACCCTCCCGAGAAATTCCAAGGTCCAGAGCGGCAAGCACTGGCCCGCCCCGGCCGGCGCCAAGAACACCCGCGCGTTCAAGGTCTATCGCTACGACCCCGAGACCGGCCTCAATCCGCGTTGGGACACCTATGACGTCGATCTCGACGCCTGCGGTCCGATGGTGCTGGACGCCCTGCTGTACATCAAGAACAGCATCGACCGACCGACCCTGGCCTTCCGCCGTTCGTGCCGTGAAGGCGTCTGCGGCTCCTGCGCCATGAACATCGGCGGGCGCAATACGCTGGCCTGTACCCACGGCCACGCTGAAACGCCTGGCAAGGCCGTGCAGATCAGTCCTCTGCCGCATCTGCCGGTGGTCAAGGACCTGATCCCCGACCTGACCCTGTTCTACGCCCAGTACGCTTCGATCGAGCCCTGGCTGCACACCGACACGCCCGAGCCGCAAAGCGAATGGCTGCAGTCGACCGAGGACCGCGCCAAGCTGGACGGCCTCTATGAGTGCATCCTCTGCGCCTGCTGCTCGACCTCGTGCCCCAGCTACTGGTGGAACGGCGACAAGTATCTGGGCCCGGCGGTTCTTCTGCATGCCTATCGCTGGCTGATCGACAGCCG
>NZ_PEGG01000208.1 GCF_002737765.1 Caulobacter sp. B11
TTCGGCTAGCGAACCCTATGCCCAGCTGCTGGCCCGGGTGGTGCGCACCAAGCTGAAGGCGACCTGGGGTCTGGCCGAGACCGGCGCTTCGGGTCCAGCGGGCAACAGCTATGGCGATGCGCCCGGCCACACCTGCATCGCCATCGGCGGCGCGGACGGCGAGGTGAGTCTTACCATCGAGACCGGCAACGACGACCGCGAGGCCAATATGCGGGCCTTCGCCGCGCAATCCCTTGCCTTCCTCTTGCGGGCCCTGGACTGAACTCGCCCCCTCAACACTGCCCGGCTGTGACAATTAGGGTCGTTTCTTGCGCACAAGGGCGGGTTGACGCCCGTTCGCGCGCATGGCATCACCTGTTTCGTTCTATTGGAGCAAAACTCGTGCGCAACACCATGATCGTACTTATGGAGCGGCCGTTCACGGCGTGACCTTGAAGTCACGTTGATAGATCGGTCGCGCGCACAAAAAGGTCCTTCGGGGCCTTTTTCTTTTTTCACCCCACGCCCACCTCCGTCCGCCGGAATAAGCCCATGACCGCCCACCAGACCATCGAGAGCGCTGCTTCCCGCCGCCCCCATCGACCGCGCCATGTCCGGCGCCGAGATCGTCGTGCGCGGTCTCGTGGACCAGGGCGTCGAGGTTCTGTTCGGCTATCCGGGCGGCGCGATCCTGCCGATCTATGACGCGCTGTTCCATGAGCCGCGCCTGCAGCACATCCTGGTTCGCCACGAACAGGGCGCGACCCACGCCGCCGAGGGCTATGCCCGCAGCTCGGGCAAGCCCGGCGTCGTCCTGGTCACCTCGGGCCCGGGCCGCGACCAACGCCATCACCGGCATCATGGACGCCCTGATGGACTCCAATCCCGATGGTGATCATCACCGGCCAGTGTCCCGACCCATCTGATCGGCACCGACGCCTTCCAGGAAGCCGACACGGTCGGCATGACCCGCTCGTGCACGAAGCATAACTATCTGGTCAAGGACGTCCGCGACCTGCCGCGCATCATCCATGAGGCCTTCAAGATCGCCACCACCGGCCGTCCCGGCCCGGTGCTGATCGACATCCCCAAGGACATCCAGTTCGCCCAGGGCGAATATTTCGGGCCCGACGAGGTCACCTCGAGCCACGCCTACAACCCCCGCACCAAGGGCGAACCCAGCCGCATCGCCGAGGCCGTGGCCATGATCGCCCGCGCCCGTCGGCCGATCTTCTATACCGGCGGCGGCGTCATCAACGCCGGTCCCCGGGCCAGCGCCCTGCTGCGTGAGTTCCAGGCCCTGACCGGCGCGCCGGTCACCTCGACCCTGATGGGCCTGGGGGCCTTCCCGGCGGCGGATCCGGCCTGGCTGGGCATGCTGGGCATGCACGGCACGTACGAAGCCAACCACGCCATGCACGACTGCGACGTGATGATCTGCGTCGGGGCCCGCTTCGACGACCGGGTCACTGGCCGCCTGGACGCCTTCTCGCCGGGCAGCAAGAAGATCCACATCGATATCGACCCCTCGTCGATCAACAAGAACGTCCGCGTCGACCTGCCGATCATCGGCGACGCCGCCAGCGTGCTCGAAGACATGATCGCCGCCTGGAAGGCCGCCGGCCACCAGGCCAACAAGGCGCCCCTGGGCGATTGGTGGCGGCAGATCGACGAGTGGCGGGCCGTCCAGTGCCTGCGCTACAACGCCACCGAATCGGTGATCAAGCCGCAGCACGCCATCCAGCGCCTGTACGAACTGACCCGCGGCCGCGACACCTACATCACCACCGAGGTCGGCCAGCACCAGATGTGGGCCGCCCAGTACTACCGCTTCGAAGAGCCCAATCGCTGGATGACCTCCGGCGGCCTGGGCACCATGGGCTATGGCCTGCCCGCCGCCCTGGGCGTGCAGCTGGCCCATCCCGGCAGCCTGGTCATCGACATCGCCGGCGAGGCCTCGATCCAGATGTGCATCCAGGAGCTCTCGACCGCCGTGCAGTTCAACCTGCCGGTCAAGATCTTCATCATCAACAACGAGTGGATGGGCATGGTCCGCCAGTGGCAGCAACTGCTGCACGGCGAGCGCTACAGCCACTCCTATTCCGACAGCCTGCCCGACTTCGTGAAGCTGGCCGAGGCCTATGGCGCCGTCGGCATCCGCTGCAGCGACCCAGCCGAGCTGGACGAAAAGATCCTGGAGATGATCAACAGCGACAAGCCGGTGATGTTCGACTGCCGCGTCGAGAAGAACGAGAACTGCCTGCCGATGATCCCGTCGGGCAAGGCGCACAACGAGATGATCCTGGGCGACGTCGAGGACATCGGCAACGTGATCGGCGCGGCGGGCGGCGGACTGGTCTAGGGCCGCCGCCGCCTGCCCGCCCCTTGCGGGCGGGCGCATTTCCTCTCCGGCTCAAGTGACCTAGAACACCAACATGACCAACGCCCCCGCCTCCGCCTATGACATGCCGCCGGCCGCCCAGGCCGAACAGTCGGCGACCTTCGCCCTGCTGGTCGACAATGAGCCCGGCGTGCTGCATCGCGTCGTCGGCCTTTTCGCCGCGCGCGGCTACAACATCGAAAGTCTCACGGTCGCCGAAACCGACCGCAAGGCCCACACCAGCCGCATCACCGTGGTCACGCGCGGCACGCCCCAGGTGCTCGACCAGATCGAGGCCCAGCTCAACAAGGTGGTCAATGTGCGCCGGGTGCACGACATCACCCGCGATCCCAACGGGGTCGAGCGCGAACTGGCCCTGGTCAAGGTGCGAGGCGTTGGCGCCGATCGCGTCGAGGCCCTGCGCGTCGCCGAGATCTTCCGCGCCAAGCCGGTGGACACCACCCTGGAGAGCTTCGTGTTCGAGATCTGCGGCGCGCCGTCGAAGATCGACAAGTTCCTGGAACTGATGCGGCCCCTTGGCCTGGTGGAACTGTCTCGCACCGGCGTGCTTTCCATCGAGAGGGGCGTTGAAGGAATGTAGTCATGTCGGGCGTCACCAGCCTTGCCGGCCTCGTCGCGAGCCTCGTCCTCGCCGTTCCGCAAGCGTCGCCGCCTGATCCGACCGTTCCGCCCCCGCCTGTCGACCCCGCCGTCTGGTGGGCGCCCAGCGTTCCGCGCCCCGCGCCCGAAGCCGAACCCCTGCAGGGTCGGCGGCTGGCGCGTGGCGAAACCCCCGTCCCGATCGACAATGGCCGTCGATCCCCTGCTCTACCGGCTATGGGGGCTGCAGCCCCTGCAGGCCCAACTGGTGCGGCGCGGCGAGTTGATCCTCGAGGTCTGGGCCCGGCCCGCGCGCGGCGTGCGCCAGGCGGTGGTGCGGGTGACCGTCCGCCGCGACGGACGAGCCTTCGTCCAGGCCCGGGCCGGACTGGGCTGCTGCGCCCGGAGATCGCCCGACGGGTGGATATCGACGCCGAACTGACGGACGAACAGGCGATCGGACTGAAAGCCCTGACCGGCGACGCCCTGTGGAGCCAGCCGCGCGCGGTGACGGTCGACTATGGCGGCGGCTCGGTGGCGCCGATCTGCATCGACGGGATTTCCTGGGACGTCACCCTGCTGGTCCCGGGCCAGGCGCGTCACCTGCGTCGGGCCTGCGACGACGCCGAGGTCGGCTCGATCGCGCCGGCCCTGGCGGCGGCGCTGACGGCGGCCAGCGGGCGCGATCCCCGCTTCGACGCGGTCTTCGCCCACGGCGGCGACTTCTCCCGGCAAGCGGCCGCCTATGACGCTCTGACCAAGGAGGGCGGCCGACTCGTGCCGTCGCCCAACAGTCGCGCCCAGCCGCCGGCCACCCCGGTGCTGGAGGCTCCGGACGCGGCGGCCGAGCCTGTGGCCAATGATCCCCAACCCATCACGCCGCTCTGAGCGCGAAGGCCTTCCTTTCGCCGACATCCCTCCCTATATTGGAACTGTTCGGGCTTGCCCGGACTATGGGGATAAACGCGCACGTAATAAGCGGACTGGACCCGGGTGCGATTCCCGGCGGCTCCACCAATCTCTCCCGAGTTATCACGGGATGCATGGGGCCGATCAGCATCGACAGACGTGTAAAGGTGTAATGCTTTCTCTCGGCGTGGCTCACCGTATCGGGCCGCTAAACTAACTGCGAACGATAACTTCGCTGAAGAGTTCGCTATCGCCGCGTAATGCGGTTCTAGTGAATTCGCCTCTTAAGTCCTAAGGGTTCAGATCCTTGGGCGGGGCCCGGAGGGAGCCCGTCAACCGAATCCCTCCACTTTTCTCAAGCCTCGCCGGGGCTCCCTCCTCTTTCGGGTCAAGAGGACTGGGGGAGCCCGTCAACCGAATCCCTCCACTTTTCTCAAGCCTCGCCGGGGCTCCCTCCTCTTTCGCCTCAAGAGGACTGAGGGAGCCCGTCAACCGAATCCCTCCACTTTTCTCAAGCCTCGCCGGGGCTCCCTCCTCTTTCGCATCAAGAGGACTGGGGGAGCCCGTCAACCGAATCCCTCCACTCTTCTCAAGCCTCGCCGGGGCTCCCTCCTCTTTCGCCTCAAGAGGACTGGGGGAGCCCGCCAACCGAATCCCTCCAGTTATCCCAGGCCTCGCCGGGGGCTCCCGCCGCTCTTACGTCAAGACGACGGAGGAAGCCCCGGCCGATCAGGTGTTCCAGAACTCGAGGAACCCCCAGGCCGCAAGGATCATGGCGAAGCTTGTGAAGATCAGCGACGTGCAGGTGAAGGCCAGCTTGCGCAGCCCCGTCCAGCTGTCGACTCGACGCCCGCCGCGCCAGACCACGGGCGCCATGGCCAGGGTGGCCAGGGTCAGCAGGGTCGACACAAAGGCGCAGGCCGAGGCCGTCAGCAGCCAGCCGCTGGGCCAGCCGAAAAACACCTTGGCGACATTCGTCGAACTGGCGGCGAACAGGCCAACCCCGACCAGGGCGGTCAGCCACAGCACCGCCTGGGTGGTCTGCAGCAGACTGGCCAGGGCCTGGGTGGGCGTTTGGCGCGACTCGCGAGGATCACGCGTCGCGACCCCGCCCAGGGTCGCCAGGGACGCCAGCAGGGTCAGCAGGGCGAAGGTGATCAGCCAGCCGCGCTGGTACGGGAAGCCCAGTCGTTCATAGGCGGAGAAGCCGCGCGGGTCGAACATCCGGGTGACGCGGCCGGCCTCGCGTTGGAAGACCAGCAGGCCCGGACCGTCCAGCGGCGCGAAGACGTCGGCCTGCGCCGTCGCCAGACGCGTCGCGCGTCACCGGTCACGGCCAGCCGCCCGTCGGGCGTGGCGCGCACGGTGCTGACACCGATCAGGCGACCGACAAAACCCTCCAGGCCGCCATAGGCGCGCGGGTCGTCAGGAAGGCCCTTCATAGGCTTGGCCTCGGCCTGGGTCAGGCGGCTGGGGGACGGGACCGCCGGCGCCGGCGCATAGAAGCGCTCGACGATGGTCGCCGGCAGGCTGGCGGGAAGATCGATGCGGTGTCGGTATTGACCGCCACGAAGATCCCCAAGCCCCAGATCGGCACCAACACCAGGTTGGAGTGGAACCAGAGGGTCTGGCCCGCATGACCATAGGCGCGCCCCGGCCGCCGGGCATGGGGATTCCTGGAACCCGGCGTTCCAGCCCGCGCCAGCGGCGCGGGACGATACATCGACGTGCGGAAAGCCTGGCTAGACCG
>NZ_PEGG01000209.1 GCF_002737765.1 Caulobacter sp. B11
GATGCCGGGCAGCCACTTGGCCTTCTGTTCGGGGCTGCCGAACATCACCAGGCCCTGGCTGCCGATGCCGACATTGGTGCCGAACACCGAGCGGAAGGCGGGCGAGGCGCGGCCCAGCTCGATGCCGACCAGGCACTCCTCTTCCATGTTCAGGCCCAGGCCGCCGTATTCCTCGGGAATCGACAGGCCAAACAGGCCAGGCCCTTCATCTCCTCGACGATCTCCGGCGGGACCGCGTCGTCCTCGGACACCTTGGCCTCGATCGGCCGCAGGCGTTCGGCGACAAAGCGCGCCACCATGTCGATCAACTGCTCGCGGGTTTCGAGATCGAGGGCCATGGGGTTCCTTCCGGCGTCAAACACTTGTTTTGCCGCGACTGTAGCCACCGGCGGCCGGAATGGAAGAGGCCGAAAACGTCGAAATCACGCCTGCCGCAGGGTCAGGGCCCCTTGTCCGGCCCGCTTTTTTCAAACCGGGCGCGCCAGGACGCTCTTGTGGACGCCATAGGCGAAATAGACCGCGAAGCCGATCAGGTGAGCGAACAGGAAATAGGTCTGGGTCTTCACCGGCAGGCTGGAGAACAGGTACAGGCAGCCCAGGATCGCCCCGGTCGCCACCAGAGGCCAGACCGGGGTCGAGAACACCCGCGCCCGGCCCGGATCGCGCAGCCGCAGGATGATCACCGACAGCCCCACCGCCACAAAGGCGGCCAGCGTGCCGGCATTGGCCAGTTCGGCGATGTCCTTCAGCGACAGAAAGCCGACAGCACCGCCGCCAGCACCCCGGTCAGCACGGTCATCAGCACCGGCGTGCCGGTCTTGGGGTTCACCCGGGCCAGGGCTTGGGGCAGCAGGCCGTCGCGGGCCATGACGTAGAAGATCCGGCTCTGGCCATACATGAAGGCCAGGATCACCGTCGGCAGGGCGACCACGGCCGCCAGGGCCACCAGTTGGGCGGTCAGCGGATGGTTGAGGGTTTCCAGGATGAACACCAGCGGCGCCTCGCTCTGGGAAAACACCTCGGCCCGCGAGGCCCCGATCGAGACGGCGGCCACGACCATGTAGATCACGGTGCAGACGGCCATCGAGCCGACGATGCCGATCGTCAGGTCGCGCTTGGGGTTCTTGGCCTCCTCGGCGGCGGTCGAGACCGCGTCGAAGCCGTAGAAGGCGAAGAAGATCAGGCTGGCGGCGGCCATCACCCCGACCTTGACGCCGTCGGGACCGGCCACGGCGGCGAAGCCCTGGGGCATGAAGGGGGTGAAGTGGCTGGCGTCGAAGCTGGGCAGGACCAGGGCCACGAATACCGCCAGGGCGGCGATCTTGATGGCCACCAGGACCATATTGATGGTGGCGCTCTCGCGGGTGCCCAGCGACAGCAGACCGGCGACGGCCAGGGAGATGATCACCGCCGGCAGGTTGACCAGCCCCCCGGCGTGCGGGCCGGCCAGCAGGATCTCGGGTGTGCCGATCATCCGGAACAGGCCCGCCGCATGGGCCGACCAGCCGACGGCCACGGCCGCGCAGACCAGGGTGTATTCGAGGATCAGGCTCCAGCCGACGAACCAGGCCACCGGCTCGCCCATGGCCACATAGCTGTAGGTATAGGCGCTGCCCGAGGCCGGGATCATGGTCGACAGCTCGGCATAGCACAGGGCGGCGCAGGCGCAGACGGCCCCGGCGATCAGGAATGACAGGATCACGCCCGGCCCCGCCAGGCCGGCCCCGACGCCGGTCAGGGTGTAGATGCCGGTGCCGACGATGGCCCCGACGCCCAGGGCGATCAGGTGATACCAGCTCAGCGTCTTCTTCAGTTGATGGCCGTGATGGCCATGATGGCCGGCAGCCATGGCGTCGATCGACTTGCGGCGCGTCCAGAAACTCATGCGATCCTCCCCGACTCTGCGGGCCGACCATGGGCTGGGATCGCCGCCTCGCCAAGGGCGGATCGCGCGGGCGCGCAGAGGCCCTCGCGGTCAGATCACCGCGTCGAAAGCGGCCAGGCCGTTGAGGGCGGCGGGCGAGACGCGGCCGCGGTTGCGCATGCGCTCGAACAGCTGCTTGACGCATTGGCTGCCGGTCTTCTCGAACAGGAACGGGAAGACGCCGTGGACGAAACAGGCCAGGCCGCCCAGCAGCATCGGGACCGCGAAGCTCCAGGCCATGGCCATGTGCTGGCCATAGGTCTCGTCGACCGAGCGCGGGTGACGGGTGAAGAGATCGAGCATGCGGGGTCCCCGGAGAATCACGACAGGCCCCAGTCTGACCGCTTCGCCAGGAAAGCCATGGTTCCATTTTTGCTCGAAACCCGGGATAAGAGAACCCTGTTCTCCTAATAGGCAAGATTTGAGAATGATTTCACTGGATCAGATCGACCGGCGACTTCTGGCCCTCCTGCAGCAGGACGCCACCACGCCGATCGCCGAATTGGCCGAGCGGGTCGGCCTGTCCCAGACCCCCTGCTGGAAGCGCATCAAGCGCCTGCAGGACGGCGGGGTGATCACCGCCCGGGTCGCCCTGATCGACCGCGACGCCCTGGACCTGTCCCTGACGGTGTTCGTGGCGGTCAAGACCGGCCGCCACGACGAGGCCTGGCTCAACACCTTCGCCGCCGGGGCCAGCGCCCTGCCCGAGGTGGTCGAGTTCCACCGGATGAGCGGCGAGGTCGACTATCTGCTCAAGGTCGTCGTCCGCGACATCGCCGCCTATGATCGGTTCTACAAGCGGCTGATCGCCACCGCGCCGCTCAATGACGTCAGTTCCAGCTTCGCCATGGAGCAGATCAAGTTCACCACCGCCCTGCCCATCGCCGTGTCTTGATCCTGTCATCCGGCGCGGCTCTTCTGCGGCCAGGCATGGAGCACGAGCATGGACACGACGCGTAGAGACGCCTTTGGCCTGTTGATCGGCGGCGCGGCCCTGGTCCCGGCCTGGGCCCCCGGCCGCGCGGGCGCCCAGACCGTCGATCCGGCCCCGCCGCCGGCCATCCGCGCCCATCTGGGCGTCACCGAAAATCCCTATGGCCCCAGCCGCGCCGCCCGCAAGGCCGCCGCCGAGGCCCTGAACGACACGCCCTATTACGCCTGGGCGCTGGAGGCCCCGCTGGTCGAGCTGATCGCCCGGCGCGAGGGCGTCAGCCCCGAGATGGTCGGCCTGTGCAACGGCTCGCTGGAGGCCCTGTCGCTGCTGTCGACGGCCTTCGCCAAGGCCGGCCCGATCGTGGCTCCGCAGCCGACCTACGCCACGCCCCTGCTCTATGCCCAGCGCCAAGGGGGCAAGCTGGACTGGGTTCCGGTCGCCGCCGACCACCAGATCGACCTGCCGGCCCTGGCCGCCCGGGCCGCGGGGGCGGGCTGCGTCTATGTCTGCAATCCCAACAATCCCACCGGCCTGCTGCTGGATCCCGACGCCTTGCGGGCCTTCTGCGTCGAGGCCTCCAAGAGCGCGCCGGTGATCGTCGACGAGGCCTATATCGAGATCAGCCCCGACCCGGCCGTCCACTCGATGATCGACCTGGTCCGGGAGGGTCGCGACGTGGTCGTGGCCCGCACCTTCTCCAAGGTCTATGGCCTGGCCGGCCTGCGGGTCGGCTTCATCATCGCCCAGCCGGAACGGGTCCGGCAGCTGAAGAGCCTGATCCCCACCCACAAGGGCCGCCCCGGCCTGGCCGCCGCCACGGCCTGCTATGGCGACGCGGCCTATCTGGCCGGGACCAAGACCTATCTGGAAGCCTGCCGGGCCAAGATCTACGCCATCTGCCGGGCCAATGGCCTGACCGCCCTGCCCTCGCACGGCACCTATGTGTTCGTTGACACCGGCAAGCCCAACCTGGCCTTCCAGAAGACCCTGGCGAGCCTGGGGGTCGAGGTGCGGGTGTTCGACAGTCCCGCCCACCCCACCTGGATCCGGGTCGGCACGGCCAGCCCCGCCGAGCTGGACATCTTCGCCGAGGTCCTGCCCCGGGCCCTGAAGGCCTGAGCTGGCCCGACTACCCGCGTCCGCCGTCCACCGCCGGGGTGGCCTGAAGGCGCGGGCCGGGGTAACACCCGTGGATGGCACGAACCAAGCAAAGCGCTGAATTTGAGATCACGGTCGAGGGCGACCCCTATGTCTGGCGCCTGCATCGCCAGCCGGGCTGGTCGAGCGACTCCGGGGTGCGGCACGGGATGGCGATCGCCGTGCGCCACCGCGACTGGCAGCGCGAGGCCGTGGTCGAGTTTCCGCCCGGCCCCGAGCCCCGCTATGGCGCGCCGCAACTGAAGCCTTCGCAGATCCCGACGGACCTCGTGGCCCGGGCCATCGTCTCGGCCATCGGCGCCGGCTGGGAGCCGCTGTCGCGCGGCAAGACCGTGGCCATCGTGGTCGATTCGCAGGGCGGCTGAAGCGCTGAAGCGCTCTAGTCCGGCCAGAGATCCTGCACGTCGCCCTTGCGGTTGAGCATGTGGGTGGCGCGCTTGATCAGCATCAATAGCCTCTGGCGGCGGCCGTCCTGGTCATAGGTCAGGGTCGAGCGGGCCAGGCCTTCCAGCATGAAGCGGGCCAGGTCGCGACTGGCCTGGAAGCGCGGGCCGGCCCCGGCGTGGAGAATCTTGAGGAAATGGTCGCCGGCCTGGGCGCGGTCGAACTCGGCCTGGGCCGGGGCCAGCAGGGCGTGAATGGCCGGATCGGTGCGGGCCGCGGCCTCCAACTCGGCGAAGGCCAGGAAGGGGATGGTCTGCAGCAGCTCCCAGTAGGTATCGATGGCGTGCTCGGTGACGTCGGCGCCCGCCGGCAGCCCGTCGGCGGCGGCCCGGAACAGGGCCGAGCGCTCGGCCTGGACATGGACCACCACGGCCTCGACCAGGGCCTCGCGGGTCGGGAAGTGATAGAGCATCGCGCCGCGCGTGAGATCGGCGGCCTCGGCGATCAGCGGATTGGTCGCGGCGTGATAGCCCAGCTCGGCGATCAGCCGCATGGCGCAGTCGAGAATCCGCGCGCGGGTCTTCTGGGACTTGGGAGTGTCCTTAGCGAGGCGGGCGGCGTCCATGGCCCTGATCTAATGCGCGCCATGCTGCATCGCAACAGCCGCTGTGACGCAGGGACGCGCGGCCGGCGCGATGGTCAAATTCAGGGCTGGAGCGCCTGATAGACGCCCAACCCGCCGTTCGCGGGGTTTCATCAAAGCGACATGCAATCAGCTTATTGCGCGGCGGCAGGGGCGAGACTCCGTTCGCGATCGTTCGGGGACGGAGCAAACGGCGGGGGACTCGGGCATGGGCGAGGAATCTGGACATCCGACGCTATCGCAGCATCTTCATCAGCGACCCTTCATCTGGGGCACCCGGGGCTGCCAGGCTGAGCTGCTGCTGGACTTCATCCGGCATATCGAGTGCGAGCGGCTTTATCTGGTCGGCGACATCATCGACGGCTGGAAACTGCGCCGCAGCGGCTCTGTACTGGCCCCAGGCCCACAATGACGTCGTGCAGAAAGATCCTGCGCCTGGCCCGCTAAGGGCGTCGAGGTGATCTACGTCCCGGGCAATCACGACGACCGGATCCGCGACTTCTGCGGCGTGCATTTCGGCGGGGTGGTCGTGGCCCGCGACGTGATCCACGAGGCCGCCGACGGCAAGCGCTAC
>NZ_PEGG01000210.1 GCF_002737765.1 Caulobacter sp. B11
GGCGTCGCGATAGTGCTGGGCCGCGCCGGTCTCCTCGATGAAGCCCATGCCGCCGTGGATCTGCACGCCCTGCGAGGCGACCTCGACGCCGATATCGGTCGACCAGGCCTTGGCGATCGGGGTGAACAGCTCCTCGCGAAGCTTGGCGGACGCGCGATCGGCCTCGCTGGCGCCGCGTTGGGCCAGGTCGGCGGCGACGGCGGTCGACAGGCAGATGCCGCGCGCCGCCTCGATGCGGGCCTTCATCAGCAACAGGGTCCGGCGCACGTCGGGGTGATCGAACAGCCGGGCCGAGGCCTCGCCCGTCCAGGCCGATCGGCCCTGGCGGCGTTCCAGGGAAAAGGCCAGGGCCTGCTGATAGGCGCGCTCGGCGATCGCGACGCCCTGGGTGCCGACCTGCAGCCGCGCGGCGTTCATCATCGTGAACATGTGGGCCAGACCCTGGCCCTGCTGTCCGACCATCTCGGCCTTGGCGCCCTCGAACAGCATCACGCAGGTGGGCGAGCCGTGGATGCCCAGCTTGTGTTCCAGTCCGCCGACCCGCACGGCGTTGGCCGCGCCCAGGGCCCCGTCCTTCGCGACCAGGATCTTGGGGGCGACAAACAGCGAAATGCCCTTCACCCCGGGGGCGCGTCCGGCGTGCGGGCCAGCACCAGGTGAACGATATTGTCGGCGACGTCATGATCGCCCCAGGTGATGTAGATCTTCTGGCCGGTGATCGTCCAACCGCCGTCGCCGTCGGGCGTGGCCATTGTGGTGATCGTGCCCAGGTCCGAACCCGACTGCGGCTCGGTCAGGTTCATGGTCCCGGTCCAGTCGCCCGACACCAGCTTCGGCAGGTACAGCGCCTTCTGAGCGTCTGAACCGTGATGGGCCAGGGCCTCGATGGCGCCCAGGCTCAGCATCGGGCACAGGCCAAAGGCCATGTTGGCGGCTTGGAACATCTCGAAGACGCCGACCTCAAGGCACTTGGGCAGGCCCTGGCCGCCGTGGTCGGGATCGGCGGCCAGACCGCTCCAGCCGCCCTGCGCGAACTGCCTGTAGGCCTCGGCGAACCCCGGCGCGGCGCGAACAATCCCGTTCTCCAGGCGGGCGCCCACCAGGTCGCCGCCGCGATTCAGGGGCGCCAGAACCTCGCCGGCCAGGACGCCCGCCGCTTCCAGAACGGCCTGAACCGTGTCGGGGTCGGCTTCGGGATAGGCGGCGCCCAGGCGGTCAAAGCCCGCCGCGTGACGCAGCGAGAAGGCGATATCGCGAATGGGGGCGCGGAAGGTCATGGACGTGGAAGCTCCGGATTGTCGGCGCTCTGTTTAGGCGCGGCCGGCGGTCTCGCCAAGCCAGCCGCCGAGTCGCCCCGGCGATCACGCCGTCGTGATCGGAAGTCTCTTTTACCGTCGGACGGAGCGCCTATGTGGAGTAAACCGTAACTGATCCAATCACAGTTTGTCTGGAGACCCTTCACCATGGCCCGTCCTTTCGCCTATGCCGCGCTCGCCGCCGCGCTTTTCTCGGCGCCCGCCGCCCTGGCCGCGCCAGGCGTCACCTCGACCAAGCCCGCCGATCTGCCGGCCGGGACCTATGTGCTCGACAAGACCCACGCTTCGCTGACCGCCAAGCTGAGCCACATGGGCTTCTCGCACTACACCTTGCGCTTCACGAGCGTGGACGCCAGCTTCAGCTACGATCCCAAGGCGCCGCAGGCCTCGAAGATCAGCGTCACCGTCGACCCGGCCTCGATCGACACGGCCACGGGCCTCGACGCCTTCGGCCTCAAGTTCAACAAGGAACTGGCCGGCGACGGCTGGCTGGAAGCCGCCAAGTTCCCGACCATCACCTTCGTCTCGACGGCGGTCGATGTCGGCGACGGCCATAAGGGCAAGGTGACAGGCGACCTGACCCTGCACGGGGTCACCAAGCCTGTGGTTCTGGACGTCACCTTCACACCCGACAACCGCTGTGTTTCTTCACCGGCGTCGGCAGCGGCTTTGTCCCCGAAGCGTCAAGACCGGCTTTTCGGCCTCGACCACGATCAAGCGTTCGGAGTTCGGCGTGGCCAAGTACGTGCCGCTGGTCGGCGACGACGTGACCCTCAACATCGAAGTCGAGTTCGACAAGAAATAGTCGATCCCGGGCCCGCCTCCCGCTTCAAGTCGGAAACGGCTTGAAGCGGGAGCGCGCGCTTGGTCTTCTGCGTCAGGTCCCGCCCCCCGACCGGGCCGGGCCTGAGATATCGACCTGGAGATCTTCATGGCCGCGACCCGGACGCGCTACACCACGGTGGCGATCACCCTGCACTGGCTGATCGCCGCGGCCATCATCTTCCAGATCATCCTGGGCTGGCGGGCCGGGGACGGCCCCAAGGGCGCCGAAACCTTCGCCCTGTTCCAGCTGCACAAGTCGATCGGCATCACCATCCTGCTGCTCAGCCTGTTCCGGCTGGCCTGGCGGCTGTTCAACCCGCCGCCGCCGGCCCCGGTCGGCCAGCCGAGCTGGGAGAAGACCGCCTCGCACATCGTGCATATCGGCTTCTACGTGATCATGATCGGCCTGCCGCTGACCGGCTGGATCCTGGTCTCGGCCAGCAAGACCGATATCCCGACCCTACTTTTTGGCGCGATCCCCTGGCCGCACCTGCCGCTGATCCCTGACCTCGCCCCGGCGGCCAAGTCTGTCTGGCACGAGATCGGCGAAATCGGTCACGGCGTGCTGGTCAAGGTCACCTATCTTCTGCTGCTGCTGCATCTGGGCGCGGTGGCCAAGCATCAGGTGCTGGATAGGGACGGGGTGTTCGGCAACATGGCCCGGGCGCCAAGCCTGGCCTCAAGGAGCCCCG
The DNA here is from genome assembly GCF_002737765.1 of Caulobacter sp. B11. GTDB lineage: Bacteria > Pseudomonadota > Alphaproteobacteria > Caulobacterales > Caulobacteraceae > Caulobacter. The sequence goes on from NZ_PEGG01000210.1 coordinate 2,834, forward strand.
CGCCTGGCTCGCCGCCGCCGGCCTCGTGGCCGTGGTCGCCGCCGGCTATCTTTACACCCCGGCCGTGAAGCCCGCCGCCCAGCCCGTCGTCGCCGAGATCCCGGACGAAGCCCCGCCGCCTGCCGCGCCTGTGGCGGCTGGCGCGCCGGCCGCGAGCGTCACGGCCCCGGCCGCCGAGGCCGCGCTCCCCGCCGCCGCGCCGGCGCTGACGGCGCCCGTCGCCTGGACGGTGAGCAAGGGCTCCAAGCTCGGCTTCACCGCCACCTGGTCGGGCGAAGCCCTGCAGGGCGAGTTCACCCGCTGGAGCGCCGACATCCTGTTCTCGCCCGACGCCCTGGACCGATCGAAGCTGACCGTGTCGATCGACATGGCCTCGGCCGCGACCGGCGACGCGCAGCGCGACCAGAGCCTGCCCAGCGACGACTTCTTCGCCACGGCCGCCCATCCCAAGGCGGTGTTCAGCGCCAGCCGGTTCCGCAAGACCGGCGAGGGCAAGTTCGTCGCTGACGGGACCCTGGACCTGCGCGGGGTCAAGAAGCCGCTCAGCCTGCCGTTCAGCCTGAAGATCGACGGCGACACGGCCACGGCGCGGGGTGTAACCACCCTCGACCGGACGGTGTTCGGGGTTGGACAGGGTGAATGGGCGGACACGGATCAGATCGCGGCCAAGGTGAAGGTCAGCTTCGCCCTGACCGCCAAGCGGAAATAGAGGCGGCCGCGCGCGCGCTGGCCGCCGGCCAACTCGTGCTGCTGCCGACCGAGACGGTGTATGGCCTGGGCGCCGATGCGGCCAATCCGGCGGCCGTTGCGGCGATCTTTGACGCCAAGGGCCGGCCGCGTTTCAACCCACTGATCGCCCACGTCGCCGATCTCGAGACCGCCGCCCGCCTCGCCGTCTTCGACGACCGCGCCCTGGCCTTGGCCCGGGCCTTCTGGCCCGGTCCCCTGACCCTGGTGGCCCCGATCCGCGACGCCGACGCCGTCTGTGACCTGGCCCGCGCCGGGCTGGACACCGTGGCGATCCGGGTGCCGAGCCATCCCCTGTCACGCGCCGTGCTGGCCGCGTTCGGCGGACCGGTGGTCGCGCCTTCGGCCAATCGCTCGGGCCGCCCCAGCCCCACCACCTATGCCGACGCCCTTGGCGAGACGGGCGACCGCTGCGCGGTGACGCTGGACGGGGGACCCTGCGAGGTCGGCCTTGAATCCACGGTCGTCGCGGTGCTCGACGGCCCGCCTCGCCTGCTGCGACCCGGCGCCGTGACCCGCGTCCAGCTCGAGGCCGTGGTCGGTCCGCTGGCCGAGGCGCAGGATGACGCCAAACGCTCGCCCGGACGGATGGCCCTGCACTACGCGCCCGACGCGCCGGTGCGGATCAATGCGGTCGCGCCTGAGCCTGGCGAAGCCTTCCTGGCCTTTGGTCCGTGGCCGGCCGGGGAGGGCGTGTTCAATCTCAGCCCGACCGGGTCGCTGAGCGAAGCCGCCGCCAACCTCTTTTCGTTCCTGCGCGCCGCTGATCGGATCCGGCCGCTCGGCATCGCGGTGGCGGCCATTCCTCACGAGGGCCTGGGCGAGGCGATCAATGACCGGCTTAGACGCGCGGCCGGGTTCGTGGGATAGAGGCCAATGAAATTCAAGATCATGTACCTCGAGGACAAGTCCAAGGGCCTGAACGGTCCCGCCCGCATCGGTCGGGTGGGGTCGTCCAAGACCGGCGAGACCCTCTACTATGCCGGCCGATCGTTCGAGGCCCTGCGCAACTCCGGCCTGAAGGCCAATTTTCGCGACCTGGAAACCGGTCAGCCCTTCTGGATCGCCAAGGCCCGCAAGGACGGCGGCGACCGGCTGTTCAAGGGCGCGGGCGAGGCGGCCGTGATCGACGATGACGTGCGCGAGGAATACTGGAGCAAGATCCGCGGCGTTCCGGATCCGGCCCTAGGCTAGGGCCGAGCTAACATCCGTCAGCGAAAAGTTGTCGCCCTTGTAGAGCAGCGGCGCGTCCAGGGCCTTGGCCAGGGCGTAGGCGAAACAGTCGGCGAGATTGAGTTTGGCCGGGTGGCGGCCCTTGCCGAATTTCAGATAGGCGTCGAGAGCGACCGCGTCGACCACGGGCTCGGACGCGACGCGCACCCTGTAGCTGGCGAGCCATTCGTCAAAGGCGGCGCGTGAAACGAAATGGCCCCGGCCCGTCAGGACGACGCCTGTTTCGACATAGTTCATCGGCGAAATGAGGATCTCGTCGGCGGCTTCCATGGCTTCGATGAAGGTTGCGCGATCCGCTTCGAAGGTCCCGATGGCCACGAGCGCTGAGCTATCAATGACGATCCTCACGACTCCGACACGTCAAAGCCTGGAATTTCGTTGATCTCGTCGAAGTCGGCCTTGGTGATCGGCGGCAGAAGGCCCGCCAGAGCAGCCGGGTCAGGTACTTTTTCGTGATCGCGTCCATCTCCGCGACGGTCCGAGGGCGATGCGGGCGAACTTCGCTTCGTTTGGCCGCCAGCCGCTCTCGCACGGCGATTTCGACCGCCGTGGTGAGGCTCTCACCGGTCAGTTCGGCCAGTTCACGCACCGCGCGCTCGGCCTCGGGGTTCTTGATCAGGATGCCCATGTCGGTCTCCGGTATAGCTCCCAGTATATACTGACAGGCGCCGCCCACGAAGCGTATCCTCCGTCCCCATGACCAAGCCCGTTCCCGCCGATACCCTGTCCCGCCTCAAGGCCGTGCTCGGCGAGGGCGGATGGAGCCAGGACCCCGCCCGCCTGGAGCCCAAGCTGATCGAGTGGCGCGGCCGCTGGCGGGGCGAGACGCCGCTGCTGGTGCTGCCGCGCACGACGGCCGAGGTCGCCGCGGTGGTCGGCATCTGCGCCGCCGATGGCGTGGCGATCATCCCGCAGGGCGGCAATACCGGCTTGGTCGCCGGCCAGATCCCGCGAGGCGAGATCCTGCTGTCCACGGAAAAGCTGCGCGGCGTGCGCGATGTCGACGGCCTGGATGACGTCATGGTGCTGGAGGCGGGGGTGACCCTGTCCGAGGCCCACGCCCAGGCGGCCAGTGTCGGGCGCCGATTCACGGTGGGCGTGGCCTCCGAGGGCTCGTGCACGATCGGCGGGCTGGTCTCGACCAATGCCGGCGGCACGGCGGTTCTGCGCTACGGCATGATGCGCGAGCAGGTGCTGGGCCTGGAGGCGGTGCTGCCCAATGGCCAGATCTGGAACGGGCTGAAACGCCTGCGCAAGGACAATACCGGCTACGACCTCAAGCAGCTGCTGATCGGGGCCGAGGGCACGCTGGGCGTGGTCACCGCCGCCAGCCTGAAGCTGCACCCGCTGCTGGCCTCGCGGGCCGTGGCTATGGTGGGCCTGGGCTCGCCGGAGGACGCGATCCAGCTTCTGGCCCGGGCCAAGGACGAAACCGGCGGCGCGGTCGAGGCCTTCGAGCTGATGGGCCGCCTGGGCTTTGAGCTGACGATCAGAAACGTCCCGGGCCTGCGCGATCCGCTGCCGTCAATCCACCCGTGGTACGTGCTGATCGAGATCGCCAGCGGCGAGCCGGGCGGCGCTGGAGCGCCTGCTGACCAGCGCCCTGGAGAGCGGCCTGATCAGCGACGCCGCCGTCGCCAGACCGAAACGCAGGCAGAAGGCCTCTGGCATATATCCGCGAGGGCCATTCGGCGGACAGAAGCCGAGGGCGCGGCTGGAAGCACGATGTCAGCGTGCCGGTCTCCAAGATCCCGGTGTTCATCGCCCGCGCCAACGCCGCGCTCGCG
>NZ_PEGG01000211.1 GCF_002737765.1 Caulobacter sp. B11
GGCATCAGGGTCGCGGTCGGATCGACGGCATAGGGTGCGAAGTCGCGCACGCCCTCGTCATAGAGGAAGCTGTCATCGATCAGGAACTGGCCGGTGAACTCCCGCGACGGCTTGATGAACACCGCGTGGGCGGCGTCGGCCATGATCTCCGGCGTGCGGCAGTGGCGCATGCCCTCTTCGCCGGCCAAGGCGAACTGGATGGCGGCGGTGGCGATGCCGGTGCGCGGCCACAGGGCGTTGAAGGCCACGCCGTCGCCGCGGAACTCCTCGGCCATGCCCAGGACGCACAGGCTCATGTTGTACTTGGCCATCGAATAGGCGACGTGCGAGCCGAACCAGTGCGGGGCCAGGTCGAGCGGCGGCGACAGCATCAGCACATGCGGGTTTTCCGCCTTCTTCAGGTGCGGGATGCAGGCCTTCGAGGTCAGGAAGGTCCCGCGGCCATTGACCTGGTGCATCAGGTCATAGCGCTTCATCTCGGTGGCTAGGGTGCCGGTCAGCGAGATGGCCGAGGCGTTGTTGACGCAGATGTCGATGCCGCCGAACCGGGCCACGGCCTTTTCCACCGCCTCATAGACGCTGGCCTCCTCGCGCACGTCGACGATCAGCGGCAGGGCCTTGCCGCCGGCCGCCTCGATCTCGGCGGCGGCCGAATAGATGGTGCCGGGCAGCTTGGGATGGGCTTCGGCGGTCTTGGCGGCGACGACGATATTGGCCCCGTCCCGCGCCGCGCGCAGGGCGATGGCCAGGCCGATGCCGCGCGAAGCGCCGGTGATGAACAGGGTCTTGCCCCGAAGGCTGTTGGGCGGGCTCATGCGTCGTCTCCAGTCGAGGCTTTGGCCTGGCGGATCAGGTCGACGCCCAGGGCCACGGAGGCCAGGGCGAAGCTGGACGCGGCCAGGCGATGCAACAGACCCTGATCCTTCAACGCCAGGCCGACAAGGCCGATGACGAGCGCGGCGATCCACAGGATCGCCGAGGTCCTGAACGGCGCGCGAGCCCGCAGCACCGCGACGGCGATCACCGCCATGGCGATCGACCACAGGCTGGCGGCGATCATATAGCTCTGCGGGCCCAGAAGGTTGGTCGCCGACGAGCGCACCAGCAGCACCGCGGTCACCGCGACCACGAACCCGGCCAGACCGGGCCAGCCCAGGACCCGCCCCGCCGCCGACTGCAGGCCCAGAAGCCCAAACAGCAGCAGCAGGTCGATCAGGACATAGACCATCTGCCGCGCCGGCTCGGTCAGGTGCGGATAGATCAGCGGACCGGTCAGATCGACCAGCCCGCCGACGACGGCCGCGACCCCGGCCAACCGCCAGAGCGTCTCTCGCCGCATCAGGCGTCGGCGCCCGTGGTCACCACCGACAGGGCCCACAGGTTTTCCGCGGCGTCCTCGTCGATCGCGTGCGGCATCACCCCGGCCCAGGGCATGTCCTTGGTCCAGGGGCTGGCCTGGGCCAGGTCTTCCAGATAGAGGCCGCCGACCCCTTCCAGTTCGTCGCCCACCGCCGCCCAGACGCTGGTCGAGGCGCCCTCCTCCGGCGTCTTGAAGCCCTCCCGGACCTTGCCGTTGTCGTCGATCCAGCCCAGCGCCTTCTGTTCGTCGAGCGTCATGTGGCGCTGCAGGGGCGTCATGATGCCGCCCGGCATGACGGCGTAGGCGATCACGCCCTTGTCCTTGAAGCGGCGGTTGAAGCCGATCGCGAACAGGGCGTTGGCGCTCTTGGCCTGGCCGTAGCTTTCCCACTTGTCATAGGCGCGGGTCTTGAAGTGCGGGTCCTCGAAATTGACCCCGCTGCGGCGGTGGCCGATCGACGACAGCGACACCAGGCGCGAGCTCTTGCCCGAGGCCTTGGCGCCGGCGATCAGATTGGGGACCAGCAGCACCGACAACAGGAAATGCCCGAAGTGGTTGGTGCCGATCTGCATCTCCAGACCGTCCTCGGTATAGGCCAGCGGACAGGCCATGACCCCGGCGTTGTTGATCAGGATATTGAGCGGCCGGTCGCCCCAGCGTGCGGCGAAGGCCCGGATCGACTTGAAGCTGGAAAGGTCCAGCATCGACCAGCTGGCCTTGGCGCCCTTGGCGGTCTTGTTGATCTCGGCGACGGCGGCCTCGGCCAGGTCGGGCTTGCGGACGGCGATAACCACCTCGGCTCCGGCCTCGGCCAGGGCGCGGGCGGTCTCGATGCCGATGCCGGTGGCGGCGCCGGTGACGATGGCGACCTTGCCCGTCAGGTCATGGCCCGCGACCACCTCACGGGCCGACGTATGAGGCTTGAAGCCCGAGGTGATGCGATCCGCCATGTCGTTGTCTCCCGATCGTTCTTTTGGTTGGTTCGAACGCTACAGTCGCGGGGCCGGCAGTCCAAGCGCGATGGCCGGACGCGGAGGCCTGGCCGCGGCGTCAGGCGATCTTGCTGAAATCGGCCGGACGACGCTCGGCGAAGGCCATGAAGGCCTCGCGGGCCTCGGCGGTCCGCAGGCGCTCGGCGAACAGGGCGCCTTCGGTGTCCATCAGGGCGGCGATTTTCTCGGCGTCGCGCATCAGGCGCTTGGTGACGGTCAGGGCGCCCAGCGGACGCTTGGCCAACTGCTCGGCGGCGGCCCGGGCCCGGGCCCGCAGATCCTCCAGCGGAACCAGACCGTTGGCCAGGCCCCAGGCCAGGGCGGTGGGTCCGTCGACCGCCTCGCCAAGCGCGAACATCGCATAGGCGCGGGCGTGGCCGATACGGGCCGGCAGCAGCCAGCTCGACGCGGCCTCGGGCACCAGGGCCAGGTTGACGAAGGGCACGGTCAGGCGAGCGTTGGGGGCCACGAACACCAGGTCGCAATGCAGCAGCATGGTCGTGCCGACGCCGACGGCCTGGCCGTGGACGGCGGCGATCAGCGGCCGGGTCGCGTTGGCCAGAGCCTTGAGAAACCGGCCCACATGGCGTTCGCCCGAAAAGCCGCCGGTGGCCTGGGCCGTGAAGTCGCCGAGGTCGTTACCGGAGGTGAAGCTGTCGCCGTCGCCCTGGAAGATGATCACCCGCACGGCCGAATCGTTTTCGGCCTTTTCCATCTCGTCGGCCAGCACGCCGTACATGGCGTTGCTCAGGGCGTTCTTCTTGTCGGGGCGGGCCAGGGTGAGGGTGAGGATCCCGGCCTCGTGCTCTACCGTCACATGCTCGGTCATCAGGCGTCTCCTTTGGGGAACTTGGTCTGCAGGCTGGTCAGCCAGCGGGCGACCACGGCGATCTCGGCGTCGGTGAAATCTTCGGTCAGTCGGTCATTGAGCCCCTCGACCCCGGCCTTGGCCTGCTCGCGGGCCATCTGGCCCTTTTCGGTCAGGTGAAGGCGCAGGGCGCGGCCGTCGCGGGGTCGGGCCGGCGCTCGACCAGCTCGGCGCGGGCCATGCGATCAATCAGGCCGGTCATGGCGGAGGGGGCGAGATCCAGGGCCTCGGCCGCCTCGCCGATCAGCGCCCCGTCGTTCTGGCCCAGCACGAACAGAGCCCCCGACTGGGCGGCGGTCAGACCGCCCTTGGCGGCCATCTTGGCCTCGACCCAGCGCTGCACGCGACGCTGGCCAACGTTCAACAGGAAGACCAGACGGCGATCGGCGGCTGCGGACATCCGCCGACTATATAGTTCGCGCACGAAATATCAAACGCCTGTTCGCGCGACCGGCATGACCAATCCGCTTGTCGGCGTAAGCCCGGGCGGCCTCAGCCGATCATCCGCTCCAGCGCAGGACGATCCCGAAGCAGGACCTTTCGCGGGGTTGGCAAGGCGATCAGGCCATCGTGCTGCAGCTGGTGGATACAGCGCGACACGGTTTCGATGGTCAGGCCCAGATAGTCGGCCATGTCCTGGCGCGACACCGGTACATCGACCAGGCTCTCCGCGCCGCTGCGCTGGGCGAAGTCGAGCAGCAGCACGGCCACCCGCTCGGTCGCCGCCCGGCGGCCCAGCAGCAGGACATGGTCCTGGCATCGGCCCAGCTCGCCAATGGTCAAGTCCAGCAGCGCACGCGCTGTCGGGGCGTCCTGTTCCGCCAGGCCATGCAGCGCGTCGCGACGAATGCGCGCCACGGTCACCGCCGTCAGGGCCTCGGCGGTCAGTCGGTAGTGGTCGCCCAGTTCCAGGCCCAGATAGTCGCCGG
>NZ_PEGG01000212.1 GCF_002737765.1 Caulobacter sp. B11
CAAGCGCGAACAGACCCTGCAGGACGTGCCGATCTCGGTGTCGGTGACCGGGGCCCTGGCCGTCGAACGCGCCCAGGTGCGCGACCTGATCGACCTGCAATCGCTGGTGCCGTCGCTGAAGGTGTCGCAGTTCAACGCCGTCGGCCAGACCAACTTCGTCATCCGCGGCTTCGGCAACGGCAACGGCAATGACGGCATCGAAAGCTCGGTCGGCGTGTTCATCGACGGCGTCTATCGCTCGCGCTCGTCGTCGGCCCTGGACGACCTGCCCGAGATCGAGCGCATCGAGGTGCTGCGCGGCCCGCAATCGACCCTGTTCGGCAAGAACGTCTCGGCCGGCGCGATCAGCATCGTCACCAAGAAGCCGCAGTTCGCTTTCGGTGGTAAGGCCGAGCTCAACCTGGGCAATTTCGGCCTGCAGCAGTTCAAGGGCACGGTGACCGGTCCGGTCAGCGACACCCTGGCCCTGCGGCTTTCCGGCGGGATCAACAAGCGCGACGGCTTCGCCACCAATGTCGTGACAGGAAACGAAGTCAACAATCGCGACCGCTGGTCGGTGCGCGCCGACGCCCTGTGGCAACCGACCGACGCCACCTCGGTGCGGGTCATCGCCGACTACAACAAGATCAGCGAAATCTGCTGCACCGTCGTGTCGCTGCTGAACGGCCCCGCGACCCAGTTCCTCGGCGCTCCCGCGCCCTATGGCCTCGGCCGTCCAGTCGGCAATCCCGCCGCCAAGTTCGACCGCGAGATCACCTTCAACACCGATCCGGCCAACACCCTGAAGGGTCAGGGCCTGTCGGCCCAGATCGACCACGATCTCGGCTTCGCGGCCCTGACCTCGATCACGGCCTATCGCAAACAGACCAGCGAGTCGTTCCAGGACATCGACTTCACCGGCGCCGACATCGCTAACAACGACCTGGGCAACGACATCAAGACCTTCACCCAGGAAGTGCGTCTGGCGTCCAAGGGTTCGGGTCCGTTCAGCTGGCTCGTCGGCGGTTTCTACCAGAACGAGAAGCTGTCGACCGGCCGGACGATCAGCTACGGATCCGATATCCGGGCGTTCGGCGACGGCCTCAGCGGCCCGGTCCCGGCCGCTCTGCTCGGCGCCCTGCCGCCGTCCCTGCGCCCCGCCCTGACCGGGCGGTCCAATCTGTATGCGCTGGAGTTCCTGCAGAGCCTGGTCACCCCGTCGATCGTACCGGGCAAGACCTATTTCGCGGAAGGCAAGGCCATCGACGACTACTATTCGATGGATCAGACCTCGTTCTCGCTGTTCAGCCAGGCCGACTATCAGGTCACCGATCGCCTGACGATCACCGGCGGCCTCGCCTATCTGAGCGACAAGAAAGAGGCCAAGTCCGACGTCGTGCTGTATGACAAGTTCTCGGCCCTGAACCTGCAAGCCGTGCCGCAGTTTCCGTTGCTGGGTCTGCCGGGCAACCTGTACGGCGCCCTGGGCGCCCTGCAGTTCTATTACGGCAACACCGCCAACCACGCCCCGATCAACTATCCCAACGCGACCGAGTCCGGCGAACTCAGCGACCACAAGCTCACCTATGCGGTGCGCGCGGCCTATGATTTCGGCGCGATCAACGCCTATGTCAGCTATTCGACGGGCTGGAAGGCCGGCGCGTTCAACCTGTCCTCGGACAGCCGCCCGCCGAACGCCAATGGCGTGGGCCGCACCGCCGCGCCCGAGGACGTCAGCGTCTACGAGGCCGGCCTGAAGGCCAACTTCCCCGGCGGCTACTTCAACCTCGCGGTCTTCGACCAGGCCATCAAGGGCTTCCAGTCCAACGCCTTCACCGGCCTGGGCTACAGCCTGGTCAATGCCGGCGAGGAGTCGGTGCGCGGCTTCGAGATCGACAGCGCCTATCGTCCGACCTCGTGGCTGTCCCTGACGGCGGCGGCCACCTATCTGGACCCTACCTACGACTCCTTCACCGGCGCGGCCTGCGTCAACTATGACACCGTGCGTTGCCCGGTGAACGTGCTGACCGGCACCCGTCCCAACTTCCGCGACCTGACCGGCGACAAGCCGGCCGCGATCCCGGAATGGAGCCTGTCGACCTCGGCCACGTTCACCCATGACTTCAGCAGCGGCTACAAGGGCTACCTGCGCGTCGAGTACGACTACACCAGCGAGACGCAGCTGACCGAAAACCACCCCGCCCGAACTGTCGACCTGGGGTCAGAACAACATCAACGCCAGCCTGGGTCTGACCCATGTCGAGCACCAGCTCGAGGTGGTCCTGTGGGCCCGCAACCTGACCGACGACGAAAGCCTGATCGCCACCTTCCCGACGGTCGCCCAGGACGGCAGCTATAGCGGCTATCCGACAGCGCCGCGCACCTACGGCGTGACCCTGCGCAAATCGTTCTAGACTTCCTCGACCTGAGGGCTACCCGGCCGATGCGCCGGGTAGCCCGCTTTTCCGGTCCGCACGACGTGTCACCGTTCCGTGCGCCGCTCGCCCTGTCGCCTTCGTGAACCGGGCGGCGCGTGCTAGACAGCGGACATGACCGAACCGACCGAAACGGGCGCCACGCCCGACACCGCCCCCGACATCGATGAGACCCCCATCCAGCGCGCCCTGCGCCTGAAGAAGGCCGTGCTCGACGCCAAGCCCAAGCCGCCGCGCGGCGGCAAGTTCCAGCGCGAGCAGGCGGCCGGCGTCGCCGCCGGCAAGTCGCGGCCGTGGATGAAGAAATAGGCCGATGATCCGGGTCCTTGGCCGCACGTCATCGATGAATGTGCGCAAGGTCCTGTGGACCCTGGACGAGCTGGGCCTGGCCCATGAGCGCGAGGACTGGGGCGCCGGCTTCGCCTCGACCCGCGACCCGGCCTTCCTGGCGCTGAACCCCAATGGACTGGTTCCGGTGCTGATCGACGCCGCCGGCCCCCTGTGGGAAAGCAACACCATCTGCCGCTACCTGGCCGGCCGACAGGGCGACGCCAGCCTGCTGCCGCTCGAACCCCGGGCCCGGGCCGGGGTCGAACAGTGGATGGACTGGCAGGTGACCGAGCTGAACAGCGCCTGGCGCTACGCCTTCCAGGCCCTGTCACGGCGCGCGCCCGGCTACGACGACCCGGGCCTGACCCAGGACAGCGTCGCGGCCTGGAACGCCGCCATGAGCCTGCTTGACGCGCGCCTGGCCCTGACCGCGGCCTTCGTGGCCGGAGAGACCTTCACCCTGGCCGACATCTGCCTGGGCTTGGCGACCCACCGCTGGCTGCGCACCCCGATGGCGCGCCCGACCCTGCCGGCGGTCGAAACCTATTATGCCCGCCTGCGGACCCGACCCGCCTTTGCATCGCACGCGCTGGACGCCGTGGCCTGAGGGCCGCTGGTCTCCATCCTGACGCCGCGCCGTGGCCTTGGGCCTTGAAGTCGCCATCGGGCCTGCGCACTCTGGCCGCCATGCGCATCGCCCTGATCTCTTTCTTCAGCCTCCTGGGGGCCCTGCCGGCCCAGGCCCATGGACAGGGAGTGGCGCAGCGCGCCCCCGAGGCGAGCAACGAGGTCTCGCCGGTTACGGTGACGCCCCGCACCGAGCCGCCCCGGCTGGCCAGCACCTATCCGGCGGCCGGACAGGCCGTGGCCCCGGGGATCCTGGTGATCAAGATGGCATTCGACCAGCCGATGTCGCCCACCGGCTTCAACTTCGCGCCCGGAACCGGCGGCGAGGCGCCCGAGTGCCTGCCGACGCCGCGCCTACTGGATGATCGCAAGAGCTTCGTGCTGCTGTGCCGCGTCCGGCCCGGCAAGGCCTATGCCCTGGCCCTCAACGCCGCCCCGGCCGGCGGTTTCGCCAACCTCGCCGACCATCGGGCCAGCGCCGCCGATCTCAGCTTCACGGTCGCGGCCGGTGAGCCGATCACCACCCTGCGCCGCGCCATGACGGCGGCCGGCCTGCGGGATGTCGACGCCCCCATCGAGGAAGCGCCGCGCCCCTAGCCCTGCTCCCGTCGCCCTAGCCGGCGGCCGCCAGCTGCGCCTCGACCTGGCCCAGGCGCTCCTTGCCGAAGAACATCTCGTCGCCGACGAACAGGGTAGGCACGCCAAAGGCGCCCCGGGCCACGGCGGCTTCGGTATTGGCCATCAGGGCGGCCTTGACCTCCGGGTCGCCGGTGGCCGCCAGCAGGCCCGCTCCGTCCAGGCCGGCCGCCTCGGCGACGGCCACGAACACCGCCGGATCGTCCAGCTTCAGTCCCTGCTCCCACAGGCCCGCCAGCATGGCTTCCAGATAGGCCGGCCCCACCCCGGCCCGCTCGGCGGCGACCAGGCCGCGCATCAGGATCAGGGTGTTGACCGGGAAGTGGGGATTGAAGCGGAAGGCGCTCAGCCCATGGGCCTGGATGAACCGCCGGGTCTCCAGCATCTCGTAGTCCATCTTGCCCTTGATCCCGCCGAACGCGACCATCGGCGCCTGATTGCCGGTCAGCTTGAAGATGCCGCCCAGCAGGCAGGGGATCACCCGTACGGTCGCGCCCTGCCGCGCGGCGATGTCGGGCAGCAGCTTCCAGACCAGATAGGCGTTGGGGCTGCCGAAATCGAAGATGAAGTCGACGGTCTTTTCAGCGGTCATGTCAGGGCTCCTCACCAGATCTCGGAATGGGGACGCAGGTCGATCTCGTGCGTCCAGGCCGAACGCGGCTGGTCGTGCAGCCAGACATAGTTGGCGGCGATGTCGTCGGGCTTGAGGATCTCGTCGCGGTCCAGCAGGCCCTGGACGTCCTGGCGCATCGATCGGGTGAAGACCCCGTCGATCGCCCCGTCGACCACCACATGGGCCACATGCACGCCCTTGGGGCCCATCTCGCGCGCCAGGCTCTGGGCCAGGGCCCGCAGGCCGGCCTTGGCCGAGGCGAAGGCCGAGAAGCCCTCCTTGCCGCGCAAGCTGGCGCTGGCCCCGGTGAACAGGATCGTGCCGCGTCCGCGCGGCCCCATCACCCGGGCGGCCTCGCGCCCGGTCAGGAAGCCGGCGAAACAGGCCATCTCCCAGACCTTGGAGAACACCTGGGCCGTGGTCTCGACAATGCCGAAGCGCACATTGGCCCCGATGTTGAACACCACCACCTCCAGCGGCCCGACCTCGGCCTCGATCTGGTCGAACAGGGCGATCATCTCGGCCTCCTGGCGGGCGTCGACGCCATAGGCGCGGGCCTGGCCGCCGGCCTCGCGCAGGGTCTGGGCGAAGGCCTCCAGCTGGTCCAGATGGCGCGGCCGGCGGGTCATGCACACCGTGTAGCCCTCGGCGGCGAAGGCCCGGGCGATCGCCCCGCCCACCCCGTCTCCGACGCCGACCACCAGGCAGGCGCCCTTGCTCGCGGTTTGGCTGGCCATGTTTGCGTATCCTCGATCCCGGTGCGGCAAGTTCGTATTGAATGTACTGAGTCAAGGGCATGATGCCTTGGGACGCAAACGAGGGCCGGCGATGAAGTGGGACGACCTGGCGCAGCAGCCCTGCTCGATCGCCCGCACCCTGGCGGTGATCGGCGATCGCTGGACCCTGATGATCCTGCGCGACTGCTTTCTGGGCGTGCGGCGGTTCGAGGCCTTCCAGACGCGCCTGAACATTTCCCGCACCATCGTCACCGACCGCCTGCGGGTGCTGGTCGAGGAAGGCGTGCTGCGGCGCGAAGCCTATCAGGACAATCCGCTACGCCACGAATACCGCCTGACCGCCAAGGGTCTGGAGCTGCATCCGGTGATCCTGGCCATCGCCCGGTTCGGCGATGACCACTATGCCGGGCCGGACGGTCCGCCGGTGATCCGTCGCCACAAGGGCTGCGGCTGCGATTTCCAGCCGGTCCAGACCTGCTCGGAATGCGGCGAGGTCGTCACGGCGCGCGATGTCGAGGCCCGGGCGGGGGCGGGGTTCGAGGGGGTGTGATCCAAGCGTGGGGATCCATCCGGGGCGGATGGGGAGGCCGGCAAGGAGGCGCGCGTGGGGTCAGTAGCCAATGTTTCACCAACCCCCAAACGCGTGTCATCCCGGCCGTAGCGAAGCGAAGCGCCGGGACCCAGGGGCCACCGCGTTGCGCCGGCCCCGTTCACCGGCCGCGTAGGCAACCTCAGATACCAAGTTTGGCGGCGACGGGAGTCAGCAGTTCAGCGTCTCGTATAGATCCAGCCATTGGGGGTTTTCCGCCTCGATCAGCTGGATTTTCCACGCCCGTCGCCATCGCTTAAGCGTTTTCTCGCGACGGATCGCATAATCGACGTCTTGGAAACTCTCATAATAGACCAGCTTGGTGACGCGGTATTTCCGGGTGAAGCCGCTGGGCGAACCTTCGCGATGCTCCCAGATCCGTCGCGACAGATCGTTGGTCACGCCGACATAGAGCGTCCCGTTGCGTTGACTGGCGAGGATGTAGATAAAGTATTCCCTGGACATGAATGCAACTATTGAGCGCAGATTGCCCGGTGTCACGTGGGCGCCTGGGCGCCTGGCCACAGCCGTCCCGAAGCCAGGAGCCGGCGCATAGCGGCGGCCCCTGGGTCCCGGCGCTCCGCTTCGCTGCGGCCGGGATGACAAGCGTTTGGTGGGTATGGGGTAGCTGAGCCCGGCTCGGAGCAACAGCGCCCCAAGGGAGGGCCCCTGCCGCCGCCACCCCCACACAGCAAAAACCCCGCGCCTTGCGAGCGCGGGGTTTTCGAAAGCTCTGACCGGCAAACCGGCCCTAGCTGATCTTTTCGACCTGGCTGTATTCCAGCTCGACCGGGGTGGCGCGGCCGAAGATCGAGACGGTGACGCGCAGGCGGGCCCGCTCCTCGTCGACCTGCTCGACCGAGCCGTTGAAGCTGGCGAACGGGCCGTCGGTGACGCGGACGTTCTCGCCGATCTCGAACAGCACGACGGTCTTGGGACGCTCGACGCCCTCTTCGATCGTGCCGATGATGCGCTGGACTTCTTTTTCCGAAACCGGCTGCGGCTTGGACGCGCTGCCCAGGAAGCCGGTGACCTTCGGGGTGTTCTTGATCAGGTGATAGGCTTCGTCCGAGAGGTTCATCTTCACCAGCACATAGCCGGGGAAGAACTTGCGCTCGGCGTCGACCTTGCGGCCGCGACGGATCTCGACGACGTTTTCGGTCGGGACGAGGATCTCGGAGAAGCTGTCCTCCAGGCCGTGGCTCTTGGCCTGTTCACGGATGCTCTCGGCCACCTTCTTCTCGAAATTCGAGTAGGCGTGGACGATGTACCACTTGTGGTTCGGGTTGGACGCGGTTTCGGTGCTCATCGTCTCTATCTTATCCCCGCGCGAAGGTCAGGAGCGCGTTGGCGCCCAGGCCCAGCAACCAGTCGACGCCAAAGAAGAAGCCCGAGGCGGCCACGACCATGATGAACACCATCACCGACGTGATCCAGGTTTCCTTGCGGGTGGTCCAGGTGATCTTGCGCGCCTCGGCCCGCACTTCACGAAGGAACAGTAGCGGATTGAACGGCTTTTTCGGCGCGGCCGGAGCCTTGGCCGCAGCAGCCTGACCCGCAGGCGCGAGCGCCGCGGCCGTCTTGGCGGCGCGGCTCTTGATCGCTGACGGGCTGGATCCGGGTTTCCTGGCCATGCTCTTTAAGGCTCGCGACTTTCGACAGGTCAGCCCGAAAGCCGGGCGGACCATTTCCATATAGTGGCAGGAGTGGAGGGACTCGAACCCACGACCCTCGGTTTTGGAGACCGATGCTCTACCAGCTGAGCTACACTCCTGCAGATCTCCGATCCTTCAGGGAAGGATCGCAGCCTCCGGACAGTGAACAGCGCGCCGGTAGGCCTTGTCGGCCCGCCAGCGCGTTTGGTCTCACCGCCAGAGCCGCGTCGTTTAGCAGGGTCGTTTGACGCGGGCAAGCGGGCGCCCCGGCTCGTCGGCGATAAAGCCGCCGACAAGGACGATGGATCGCCTCCCGGGGCCCGTGCGTTGCCCTTCCGAAGGGCTCGCGCCCGGCGCCCCCAACCCAGGAGAGTCCAGCATGGCGATATCCGAAAGCCGCCCCTCCAACCCCGAGGTCGAGAACGAGAACCTGCGCGTGCCGGCCGGCGACGGCGGCAAGGCGCCGCGCCCGGCGACCGAGCCGCCGGGCGAAGAGTCCAGCGTCAGGACGCCCAAGACCCAGACCGATCCGGGCTCGGGCGAGCCTGATCAGGCCGCTTGGGCCTATTGGGCCTTTGACTCGCTCGCGGCGCCCGGGGCCGGAGACGGCGAGCACTGCAGGGTGAGATAGGACCACTTCACGTCCGTCAGCTGACGGCCGCACTCGGTATTGACCCCAGGTCACGTCCACGCAGCGACACCGCGACCCCCTTGGTGGGATCGGGCGCCGGGCTGGCGCTGGAGACGTCGTAATAGCCGCCCCCCGGGCCGCGCACGACGAGGCATGAGGTGGTTTCAACCGGCCGCACGCAGCCCGTCGCCGTCACCGATTTTCCTTCAAGAACAACCTGCTGGGCCTGAACGGTCTTGGTTTTCGCACCACCGTCACATCCAGCCAAACCAAACGCTAACAGACTGGTCGCCGCGGCGGCCATCATGAACCTTACCCGCATCCGTTCCTCCGTATCGTTGGCTTCGCGAACGAAGCAATCGGAAGAGTGCGCCCGGTTCCGGGGCGGCAATCTTATTTTCGACACAGTTGAAAAAAGCCTCTGCCCGCTTTTGACCGTCTGGCGAAATATTTTCTCCAGCGCCTTCAGATCACAAAAGTTGACATCGGCCATCGTCTTCTCACATGAGACGCTCTGTCGCCTCAGGGCGTGGCGACGCCTTTGAAATCCGCGCCCCGGCGCGCTCAGGGACTTGCAGATCCTCAGATGACGGCCACCGCGACCACCCCCACCCCGCCGCCGCCCCGCCCAGGGAAGCCGCCCAGACGACCGAGACCGTGCTGTGGGTCAAGCACTGGACCGACCGCCTGTTCAGTCTTCGCCATCACCCGGCCGGCCAGCTTCCGCTTCCGCTCCGGCGAATTCGTGATGATCGGCCTGCCGCGCGCGAGGACCTGGGCGAGAAGAAGCCGATCCTGCGCGCCTATTCG
>NZ_PEGG01000213.1 GCF_002737765.1 Caulobacter sp. B11
CCCGGCCGAAAAGGGCCCGCCGCCCAAGGGCTCCAACGGCCTGGCCCTGGCCCCCTCGCGCAACGCCGACGGCGCCACCCGCCTGCTGTCAATTCGCACCAGCCCTATACCGGCCCGGTGGCCTGGTACGAGGCGGTGGTCGAAAGCGGCGAGGGCTGGCACGTGGCCGGCGGCTTCTTCCCGGAGCGCCGTTCATGCTGCATGGCCACAACGCCACCCTCGGCTGGGGCCAATACGGTTTCCAAGCCCGACCTGTTCGACGCCTATCGGCTGACGATCAATCCCGACAACAAGACCCAGTACCGGCTCGACGGCGGCTGGCGCGACCTCCAGCAGAGCAAGGTCACCCTGCGGGTCAAGCTGTGGGGGCCGATCGTGCTGCCGGTCACCCGCAAGGTGCTGCGCAGCGTCCATGGCCCGGCGCTGGAGACCGACCACGGAACCTTCGCCTTCCGCTATGCCGGCATGGGCGAATGGCGCCAGCCCCTGCAGTACTGGCGGCTGAACAAGGCTCGCGACCTGGCGCAATGGCGGGCCGGCATCGCCACCCACGCCCTGCCCAGCCTCAACTACATCTATGCCGACGCCGCCGGAAACATCGGCTTCGTCCATAACGGCCAGTATCCCAACCGGCCCGACAACGCCGGGATCGACTGGACGGGGGTTCTGCCGGGCGACCGCTCGGACCTGGTCTGGCGAGGCTATCGGCCGGTCGAGCAGATCCCCCAGCTGTGGAATCCGAAGTCCGGCTATGTGTTCAACTCCAACGCCACGCCGTTCCGGGCCAGCGATCCGGCCGATGACCTGAAATCCGCCGACTTCCCCGCCAGCCTGGGCCTGCAGACCAATGTCACCAACCGCGCCCTGCGGGTGGCCGAGCTGGTCGGGGCCGACCGAGCGATCACCGACGAGAGCTTCCGGCGCTACAAGTACGACCTGACCTATAGCGAGCGGTCCAGCGTCGTGGCCATGGTCACTCAGATGCTGGCGCTCGATCGCGCGCGGCGACGCCGACCTGGCGGCGGCCCAGACCGTTCTGCGCGGCTGGGACCGGCGGATGAACAAGGAGAGCCGGTCGGCCGCCCTGGTCGCGCTGATGACCCAGCCGATCCTGTTCGCCCGCACCAATGGCGACCCCGAGCCCGCGCCCATCGACAGCCTGCGGGCGGCCATCACCACCCTGAAGACCCATTTCGGCCGGCTCGACCCGACCTGGGGCGAGGTCAATCGCATCCGCCGGGGCCCGGTCGACCTGGCCATAGACGGGGCGGCCGATACCTATCGCTCGGTCTGGGGCGTGCCGCAGAAGGACGGCGCCATGACCGCCGACGGCGGCGACACCCTGATCATGTTCGTCACCTGGGACCGCGACGGCGTGCTGCGCTCCGACAGCATCCACCAGTTCGGCTCGGCCACCCAGGACGCCGCCTCGCCGCACTATGCCGATCAGACGCCGCTGTTCGCGGCCATGAAGACCCGGCCGGTGCTGTTCACGCAGGCCCAACTGAAAGGCCAGATCCGCGAGGACTACCGGCCCGGCCAGCGAGGCCGCCCGGGCGCGGGACGCGACTGACGCTGGGGCACGGGCGGGGCGAAGGATTCGCTCCGCCTTGCTTTCGAGGGGCCCCGCGTCTAGGTTCCGCGGCCAAATTCCCCGCTCTTTCACACCGTCGACGTACCGCTCCGCCACCGCTTTCGCCGGTCGGCGTCGATGGCCCCCTAGGATCGACCGCCCGTGGCCACGCCTTCCGCCCTCCTGAACGTGATGATCGACGCCGCCCGCAAGGCCGCCCGTGGCCTGGCCCGCGACTTCGGCGAAGTGGCCGAGCTGCAGGTGTCCAAGAAGGGGGCCGGCGACTTCGTCACCAATGCCGACCTCAAGGCCGAGCAGACGATCTTCGAACTGCTCAACAAGGCCCGCCCCGGCTACAGCTTCCACGGCGAGGAACGCGGCCTGATCGAGGGCACCGACAAGACCCACACCTGGATCGTCGATCCGCTGGACGGCACCACCAACTTCCTGCACGCCATCCCGCACTTCGCCGTCAACATCGCCCTGCAGCGCGAGGGCGAGGTGGTGGCCGGCGTCACCTTCAACCCGATCACCAATGACCTGTTCTGGGTCGAAAAGGGCAAGGGCGCCTTCCTGGGCGCCGAAAAGCGCCTGCGCGTCGCCGCCCGCAAGCATCTGGACGAGGCCGTCCTGGCCACCGGCGTGCCGTTCATCGGCAAGCCCGGCCACGGCCAGTTCCTCAAGGAGCTGCACCAGATCAGCCAGAAGGTCGCCGGCGTGCGCCGCTTCGGCGCCGCTTCGCTCGACCTGGCCTGGGTCGCGGCCGGTCGCTTCGACGGCTACTGGGAACGCAACCTGAAACCCTGGGACGTCGCGGCCGGCGTGCTGATGGTCCAGGAATCGGGCGGCAAGGTCACCAGCATCGAAGAACACGGCAACCCCGTCGACGGCGCCTCGATCCTGGCCTGCAACCAGGAACTGCACCCGCTGGTGCTGGAAAAGCTGCACGCGGCTCAGTAGAGCGGGCGGGCAACGGCGCCGCTTTCATACTGGCCTCGATAGTTTACCCGCCTTCCCGGCGAAGGCCGGGACCCAGATCCCTTGGCGGAGGGGCGGTCTGGAATAGCGCCGAGCTCCTGGAGCCCACCTCAAAGCCATTCCATCTGGGTCCCGGCCTTCGCCGGGAAGAGCGGAGAGAAGGGTTGCGAGGCCAAGCGCTCGCCCACTAGCCAAACCGTCACATCCGCGCGCTAAATCGCGGCCATGACCCTGCTGACCCGACGCGCCCTGACCACCGCCGCCCTGGCCGGAACCTTCCTGCCCGGCTTCGCCCGCGCCCAGAGCAAAAAGCCGATCGTCATCGCCCATCGCGGGGCCAGCGGCGAGCGGCCCGAGCACACGGCCCTGGCCTATGATCTGGCCATCGACCAGGGCTGCGACTTCATCGAGCCCGACCTGGTGGTCACCCGGGACGGCCATCTGGTGGCCCGGCACGAGAACGAGATCGGCGAGACCACCGATGTGGCCGCCCATCCCGCTTTCGCCGCCCGCAAGGCCACCAAGGTCATCGACGGCGAAAGCCTGACCGGCTGGTTCACCGAAGACTTCACCCTGGCCGAGCTCAAAACCCTGCGGGCCCGCGAGCGCCTGCCGCAGCTGCGCGGCACGGCCTTTGACGGCCAGGCCCAGATCCTGACCTTCGACGAGGTCGTGGCCATCGCCCGGGCCGGCTCCAGGCGCGCGGGCCGGACGATCGGCGTCTATCCCGAGATGAAGCATCCCAGCTATTTCGCCTCGGTCGGCCTGCCGATCGAAGGCCGGATGCTCGACGCCCTCAAGCGCAATGACCTCAACTCGGCCACCGCTCCGGTCTTCGTGCAGTGTTTCGAGGTCGGGCCGCTGAAGACCCTGCGCCCGCAGACCCGCGCCAGGCTGGTGCTGCTGGCCGACGCCGAGGGCGGGCCGGCCGACCTGAAGGGCGTCACCTATGCCGAGCTGCTGACCGCCGATGGCCTCAAGGGCGTAGCGGCCTATGCCGACGGGCTGGGGCCCCATCAGGCCCTGGTCGTACCGCGCGCCGAAACCCTGCTGCCGGCCACCAACCTGGTCCGCGACGCTCACGCCGCCGGCCTGCAGGTGCATCCCTGGACGGTGCGCGCCGAGAACTACTTCCTGCCCGCCGGCCTGCGCCGGGGCGACGCCACGGCGGCCGACTATCTGGCCCGGCACGGCGATGTGACGCCGCTGCTCAAGGCCCTGTACGCGGCCGGCGTCGACGGCGTGTTCAGCGACTTCCCCGGGCCTGGCGGTCGCGGCGAGGGGCTGAGCCCCCTTGCGGCGCCCACGGGCGCGGTGAACAGTGCGCCATCGATGGTTCCGAGGCGTCTCATGATCACCCGTCTGGCCGGCCTGGCCGCCGCCCTGCTGCTCGGGGCCGCCGCGCCCGCCCTCGCCGATCCCAAGGCCTCCCCGATGGACGTCATCGCCCAGGACTTCGTCCGCCTGACCCTGGAGGCGGCGAGCGCGAGCCCGGCTATGTCGACGCCTATATTACGGCCCGCCGGCCTGGGCGGAGGCCGCCAAGGCGCGCGCCGCGCACTGTGCCGCAGCTGCGGGCCGAGGCGACCGCCTGGCCGCCGCCCTCAAGGCCGTCACCCCGGGCTCGCCCGACGAGACCCGCCGCCGCGCCTTCCTGCAGGGCCAGGTCAAGGCCGCCCAGACCCGGCTGGCCATGCTGGAGGGCGTCAAGTTCAGCTTCCAGGACGAGGCCGAGGGCCTGTTCGGGGTGCGGCCGCCGATCAAGCCGCTCGAGAGCTTCGATCCCGTCCTGGCCCGCATCGACAAACTGGTCCCCGCCCGGCGACCTGGCCAGCCGGGTCGACGCGTTCCAGTCGAAATACGTCATCCCGAACCGACCGGCTGGACGCGGTGATGAAGGCCGGCATCGCCGCCTGCAAGCCCGAACGGCGGCCCATATCGCCCTGCCGAAGGACGAGCGCTTCGACCTGGCCTTCGTGACC
>NZ_PEGG01000214.1 GCF_002737765.1 Caulobacter sp. B11
CTACTCGCAGTTTATCCACGGCCTGGACGTGGCGGGTATCGTGATCGACCGTAAGGTCCTCTCGGATATCGCGGGTCAAGACCCCGCCGCGTTCAAGGCCATTGCTGACAAGGTCCGCACCGCCCTGGCCGCCTAAGGTCTTTTTCGGGTCTTCGATCCGATTGCGATCTGAAAAGCCCCCGGTGCGAACCGGGGGGCTTTTTTGCGATCCTCCCCCTGATGGGGGAGGTGTCGGCGAAGCCGACGGAGGGGGAAGCGGACCCCCGGCCTGAGAGACTTCCCCCTCCGGCCCTCCGGGCCACCTCCCCCTCTGGGGGGAGGATCTGATGCGCGCCGCACTCGCCAGTTCCAACGTTCACCAAAACCGCCTAGACGGAACCCCGTCATGACCGATCTCACACTTCTCGAATCCGACGTGCTCGCGCAGGTCGCCGCCGCCGCCGATCTGGCCGCTCTCGACGCCGTGCGCGTCGCCGCCCTGGGCAAGACCGGCTCGATCTCCGGCCTGCTCAAGACCCTGGGGGCGATGAGCCCCGACGAGCGCAAGGAACGCGGCGCGGCGATCAACGTCCTGCGCGACCGCGTGCAGACAGCACTGAACGACCGCAAGGCCTCCCTCGAGACCGCCGCCCTCGACGCGCGCCTGGCCAGCGAGACCCTCGACCTGACCCTGCCGGCCCCCTTTCGCCGCAAGGGCTCGGTCCATCCGACCATGCAGACCATGGACGAGATGGTCGCCATCTTCGCCGAGATGGGCTTCGCGGTGGCGGAGGGTCCCGATATCGACGACGACTTCCACAACTTCACCGCCCTGAACTTCCCGCCCAAACACCCGGCGCGGGAGATGCACGACACCTTCTTCTTCAATCCGCAGACCAACCCCGACGGCTCCGAGGCCGAGCGCATGCTGCTGCGCACCCACACCTCGACGGTGCAGGTGCGGACCATGATGTCGCAGAAGCCGCCGATCCGGATCATCGCCCCGGGCCGCACCTATCGCTGCGACAACGACGCCACCCACACCCCGGTGTTCCACCAGGTCGAGGGCCTGGTGATCGATAAGGGCATCCATATGGGCCACCTGAAATGGACCCTGGAGACCTTCCTGGCGCGGTTCTTCGAGACCGACGCGGTGACCACCCAGTTCCGGCCGCACCACTTCCCGTTCACCGAACCCTCGGCCGAGATGGAC
The DNA here is from genome assembly GCF_002737765.1 of Caulobacter sp. B11. Classification (GTDB taxonomy): domain Bacteria; phylum Pseudomonadota; class Alphaproteobacteria; order Caulobacterales; family Caulobacteraceae; genus Caulobacter. Next base: position 1,193 of record NZ_PEGG01000214.1, read on the forward strand.
GTGCAGTGCGATCGCTCGGGCGGCGAGATCAAGATCGGCCAGGGCACGTCGTGGCTCGAGATCCTGGGCTGCGGCATGGTTCACCCCAATGTCCTGCGCGCCTGCGGCATCGATCCGGACGAGTACCAGGGCTTCGCCTTCGGCATGGGCGTCGACCGGCTGGGCATGCTGAAATACGGCATGCCCGACCTGCGCGACATGTGGTCGTCCGACAGCCGCTGGCTGGCCCATTACGGCTTTAGCGCGTTTGCCGCGCCAAACGCGGCCAGCGGCCTGAGCTGATAGATGCTCCCCCTGATGGGGGAGCTCCCGGCGGAGCCGGGTGAGGGGGACGTTAGCGCCGCAGCGCAGCTACTTCCCCCTCCACCGCTTCGCGGTCCCCCTCCCCCAAGAGGGGGAGGATTTTAGAGAGACCGAACGATGAAATTCACCCTCTCCTGGCTCAAGGATCACCTTGAGACCACCGCCTCCGCCACCGAAGTCGTCGCCGCCATGACCATGGCCGGCCTCGAGGTCGAGCATGTCACCGATCCGGCGACCAAGCTGGCCGCCTTCACGGTCGCCAAGATCGTGGAAGCCGTTCAGCACCCCAACGCCGACCGCCTGCGGGTCTGCCAGGTCGACACCGTCGACGGCATGAAGGAGATCGTCTGCGGCGCGCCCAACGCCCGGGCCGGCCTGACCACCGTCTATGCCCCGATCGGCGCCTATGTGCCCGGCCTGGGCGTGACCCTGGTCGAGAAGCCGGTGCGCGGCGTGGTCTCCAACGGCATGCTGTGCTCGGCCTCCGAACTGGAAGCCGCCAGCGAGAGCGACGGCATCATGGAGCTGCCCGACAGCCTCGCGGTCGGCACGCCCGCCGCTACGGCTCTGGGCCTGGAAGCCGTCATCGACTTCGAGGTCACCCCCAACCGCCCCGACTGGCTGGGCGTGGCCGGCATTGCCCGCGACCTGGCCGCCGCTGGCGTCGGCACGTTGAAGGACCTGTCGATCGCCCCCGTGCCGGGAACCTTCCCCTGCCCAATCGCCATCAAGGTCGACGGCGAGGCCTGCCCGGTGTTCGCCGGCCGGCTGATCAAGGGCGTCAAGAACGGTCCGTCGCCCAAGTGGCTGCAGGATCGCCTGCTGGCCATCGGCCTGCGTCCGATCAGCGCCCTCGTGGATATCACCAACCTGATCAGCTACGACCGCGCCCGGCCGCTGCACGTCTATGACGCGGCCAAGCTGGTCGGAAGCGTCATCGAGGCCCGCCTCGGCCATCACGGCGTCAACGGCGACGAGCACCTGATCGCCCTGGACGGCAAGACCTACGCCCTGACTCCCGAGATGAGCGTGATCGCCGACGCCGACGGCGAGCGCCCGATCGGCCTGGGCGGCGTCATGGGCGGCGAGAGCACCGGTTGCTCGGACGAGACCACCGACGTCTTCGTCGAATGCGCCTGGTTCGAGCCGATCCGCATCGCCCAGACCGGCCGCGCCACCGGCATCAACAGCGACGCCCAGTACCGCTTCGCCCGCACGGTCGACACCGGCTCGGTCGTGCCGGGCCTGGAACTGGCCACCAAGCTGATCCTCGAGCTCTGCGGCGGCGCGCCGTCGGAGATCGTGGTGGCGGGTCAGGCCCCGGCCGCGCCGGTCGGCTTCGCCTTCGAGCCCGACTATGTCGAGCAGTTGTCGGGCCTGGCGGTGACGCCGGAACATACCCAGCGGATCCTGACCGACCTGGGCTTCGACATCGCCCTCGGCTCGCCCTGGACCGTCACCCCGCCGACCTTCCGCCGCGACGTCGAAGGCAAGGCCGACCTGGTCGAGGAAGTGGCCCGCATCGCCGGCTATGGCGCCCTGCCCTCGACGCCCCTGCCCGAGGTTCCCCCGCGCCGTCGGCGGCGTGCTGACCGCCAAGCAGGCCCGCATCCGCGCCGGACGCCGGGCCCTGGCAGCCGCCGGCTATGCCGAGGCCCTGACCTGGAGCTTCACCAACCAGAAGACCGCCGGCCTGTTCGGCGGCGGCGCCGCGCAGCTGGTCCTGGCCAATCCGATCGCCTCGGACCTGGACTGCATGCGCCCCTCCCTGCTGCCCAACCTGATCGAGGCGGCCGGCCGCAATGCGCGCCAGGGCTTCCCCGACGCGGCCCTGTTCGAGATCGGCCCGGTGTTCCACGGCCTGCGTCCGCAGGACCAGCAGACCACGGTCGCCGCCATCCTGGTCCCGCGCCCGCCGCGCGGCTGGGACAAGACCCCGCCGAGGACGTGTTCTCGATCAAGGCCGACCTGCTGGCCCTGCTCGACGAACTGGGCGCCCCGGTCGACAAGCTGCAGACGGCGCAGGGCTCGGCCTCGTCCTGGTGGCAT